>DATCDR010000021.1:0-12211 GCA_036510575.1 Acidimicrobiales bacterium
TTCCGCCGAGACATGCACCCGCCGGCGAAGGCGAGTGAGACGATTTCGCGCTGCAGCATGGGAGATGCCGAGGACACGCGCTGCGTCTACGGGCCGGAGATCATCGGTCACCATGCGGTCGAGGACTGCGCGTTCAGACTCGGGAGCGATGGCGATAAACGGCAGTAATGCAGCTACGTCATGCTCGGCATCGATGATCTCCGCGATTCGCTCGGCATCGTCCGGCCTGAGCAGTTCGTGGCCTCGGACCTTCTCGAGAAGGGTGGTGTACCGGTCGCGGGACCCCCTTTGCCGCTTAGCCATATTCGCCGCGATCGAGTACAGCCAGGCGGTCGGTGAGCCGAGGTCTGGGTCGAAGGAGCGATGCGACACGAGCACCGCAACGAACGTTGCCGACACCGCATCGGCTACGTCCTCTGGCGAGTTGGAACGACGGGCGAGGAAGCGCGTCACGCCGTTGACGTGGCGACGATAAAAGACCTCGAGAGCGTTAGGGTCCTCGGCGAGTTCGGAAAGAAGAGCCTCGTCCGAGCTGTCTGCCCACCGTGGGTTCATGTCTTCTAATAGCCCCGCACGCCGAGAAGTGTCTCATGAGTCCGATCGCCACTCGCAGCCGACGGTGTTCCCGCGCACTTCGACCACGATGTGCAGGGCCGAGTCACAGTCCCGGTGATCAGGGGCACCCTCAAGTTCAATCTGCGGTTCGATTCAGTGGTCGTTCCACAACTTGTAAGGCTCAAATCGACCGGCCTCCGATGGAAAAACAACGACGATGTTGTCCGGTGAAGGCTCGAGGTAAGGCTGCTCGCGCAGACCCTGAGCGAGGAGGAGGTCTATCGAGCGATCGCCAAGCGAAAGAGTTATCCATGGGCACCAGAAAGACGTCGGGCCCCACGGTTTGTAATGGAGCTCGACGTCGGTAACCGTCTCGTCGAGCAGTGGCGTCCACCGGCTACGACGCGTCACATCCCAGAGCGCTGAATTGAAGTCGGCGGCCCCGCCAACGCCAAGCAGCGTGCCCTCGCGTAGCCCTATTCCCTCGATAGCACCGGGGGGATCCCAAGCGACCGACCAGACCTGGCCGTTGTCAGATCTGAACTCGATTCCGAAATCGACGCTGTCACACATCGGCATCGCCCAGTTCGCTTCTGCCCACTCCAGTTCATCAACGACTGGCCGCGGACCGTATGTTCTGTCCTCGTGGTTGAATCCGGTGTAGTCAAGATCGATATAGGTAATTCCAATGATGCGCGAACCGACGAGTCGGCGAGCGTGCGATTGATGTTCTTGTACCGCGTCCGCCGACGCTGCCCATGACCACTCTCGATCACCCTCGGGCAGCGTGCTCATAAACCAAATTCTGACTCGGTCGGAACTCGGCGCGCGATCCATCCGGAGGTAGGGGACGCGCCGCATGACCTACGTCTCACAGATCCAACAAGTGCCGGAAAAGCCCTCCCGAAGACGAAGGTCTTGGAGGGTCGAGCTAAGCGTGAGACTCGCCTCATAGACCTGATCGCGAGAGGTCAAGAAGGCTTCGACCTCGGGTGAATGCTGCATCCGTTCGAACCACGCCTCGAGCTGCGCCTTGTAAGATTCGAGAGCCTGCTCGGCGTTCGGGGATCGACCCAGGTCCCCAACGATTGTTCCCCCACCTCCGCCTAGCCGGTCCCATGCGATCGCCTCATCGCTGATGCGGAAACCTGCCGAACGGAACGGGGTGGCAGTCGACGTGAGTTGACCTCGAACGTGCTCTTTGAAGGCTGTCTGGAGAGCCGATTGGTGCCAAAAGGACGGGATCACAGTGACATTGGGGGACGTGTGAACGCCGGTCGGTGGATCCGGAGAGAATTCCTGCGCCAATTGGTCACCACCAAGCTTGATCAGATCCCAAACTGCTTGATCGCGGGTCCGAACCAAACTCTCGAAGGCAAGAAGATCGACGATTGCGAGGGGAAAGTGGGGTCCAAACGCTCTTCGAGCCTGGTCAGGTGAGAGTTCCTTGCAGGACCAAGACGGCAACTGTCGTCGAGCGACCGACTCGAGAAGCGACTCAGTAACGGAACGGAGCTGGGTAGCGTGTGCAGCGGAGACCGGCCTTCGTGCCTGCGCATCCTTCCGACGCTGTCGTGCTTCGTCTCGCCAAACGAGATATCCCGAGGCCGACCCGCTCGCGGCAATCAGAACAATCGCTATGTAACGGAGTACCGGGCTGGAGACGGTGATTCCCGTTATCAGTAGGCACGTGCTCAGTAGCCCAAAGAAGTTTGGACGCCGCCTGCGCCAAATCAGGCCGGCGTAGGTTTTCAACTCGTCCACGAGACCAGTCTCGCCATCCAGATCGGACTTGGCATGCATATCGCTGCGCCCTTGGGCCGGTAGGTGGGCGGCGGTATCGTCATCTCCCAGGATCTTGCCCGTAGCGCTGGTCGACTTGAGGCTCCAGCTGAAGGTCCTCGAGGTTGGTCAGCGTGTGAACGCTCATCGAATCCAGCAGCGCGCGATCATCGAAAACGGCAGCAGGTCGGTTGGTTGTCAGTCTGCCTCGCGAGGCCCCGGTGCTGTCAAGGGAGCATCGCCACTGTGCTCACGAGAATTGGCCCCACCTCGCGAGTTCCCACGGTTCAGTCCTCGATCGGCGTCCGGTTGTCCTTGGTGCGCCCGGCGTAACGCTGCCAGGCGCTCGCCCTGGTGACGCCGAGGAGATCGGCGATCTCCGCCCAGGACAGATCCTGGTCACGTGCATCGGCGATGGCTCGGGGCAGGCGACTGCTTGCCTCTGCGATCAGGCTCGTCAGCAGATGGAGGTCGACGCCGGCATCGCCCACCCATCCCATGGAACGCAGTGTCCCGAGCGAGCCAATCGCCTGATCGAGCACCGCAGCGCTGTCGTTGCCGGCTTTGGGGGCGAGGTAGTAGTCACGGCGTTCGGTCATCCGCGCGGACAACCATACAGTTGAGAGCTCACCACTGCTCTCCCGATCACGCTTCGGGCCCGGTTGTCGCCCGCGACCTGGTTCGCGCCTTCGCGTCGCGCAGCCGGTAGCTCTCGCCCTTGGTCTCGATGATCCGGCAGCGATGGGTGAGCCGGTCGAGCGTCGCTCCGGTGAGGCGCTCGGAGCCGAGGACCTCGGTCCAGGACTCGAAGGGCAGGTTCGTCGTCACGATCATCGACGTGCGCTCGTACGCGGTCGAGATCACGTCGAACAAAAGCTCGGCTCCGACCTTGGTCGCCGGGACGTAGCCAAGTTCGTCAAGGACCAGCAGGTCGAGCTTCGCGAGCTGTGACTTCAGCCGGAGGAAGGTCCGTTCATCGCGCGCCTCGATGAGGGTCGTGACGAGCTCGGTGGCGCGGAAGAAGCGCACCTTGTAGCCCCGGGCGCAGGCCTCTGCCGCGAGCGCCGTGGCGAGGTGGCTCTTGCCGGTGCCGGGGTTGCCGACGAGCAGGATGTTCTCCCGCTTGTCGATGAACTCACACCGTGCGAGCTCGGCGACCGTCATCTTGTTCACCGAGGGGCGGGCGGAAAAGTCGAAGCTGCCGAGGGTCTTCATCGTCGGAAATCGAGCGGCCTTTAAGCGCCGCTCCGCCGAGCGCTTCTCCCGGTCGAGGAGCTCGAGCTCGCAGAGCTGCAACAGGTAGGTGAGGTGGTCGGCGTTGTCCGCGGCCGCCTGGGCGGCGACTTTCTCGGCCTCTGCTCCCATTGTCGGGAGGCGGAGTGCTTTCAGGTGGTGACGGAGCAGCACCAAGGACTTGGTCTGGAGTGCGTTCATGGTCATGCGCCTTTCTCGGTGAGCATTGCTGTCTCGGTGAGCACTGCGTAGGCGGACAGGTCAGGTGGTTCGACAGCGACGGAGCGCAGGTGCGGATGGCCGTCCAGGCTGAACAGCCCGACGGGGCGCTCGGCCCGATGGGCGAGGATCAGCGCGATCGCGTCCACGCCCGTCGCGCCGATGCCGAGCGCCACCTCGACCGCCGCGGTGAGCTCGGCAAGGGTCGCGTGCTCCATGAGGCGGAGCACCTTGATGAACTCTTTGGTCCCCGGTGACCCGAGATCGGCCTCGAGCCGCCGGCGCAACAGCGCGAACGAGCTCGGGAGCTCCCATCCCTCGAGCGGGCGGGCGAAGTCGAACGCGCCGGGCTTGCGCTCGAGAAGCGCCAGGTAGTGGCGCGGGTCGTAGGTGACGTGCTCACGGCCCCACCACCGGGGGTGGGAGGCGACGAGCTCTGGACCGACAAAGATCGCGACCTCTTCGATCCCGCCGACGACCGTCACCTCGTGGTGCGCGTAGGCGGTCGGGACCGAGTAGTCGTTCTGGTCGAAGCGAACGAGGCTGAGCGAGCTCGCCCCCCGGTGCTCGATCCGACGGGGCTCGAAGGCCGTCCCGGGCAGGGCGCGCATCGCGGCCCGGTCGGCTTCCAGGCGCTCGGCCTTGGTCTCGGCGTTGCCGCGGGTTCTGCGTGAGAGATCGGCGAGGCACCGCTCGGCGAGATGGACGTTCAACTCGGAGAAGGAGGCAAAGGACGGGACCGGGACGAGGAAGTTCCGACGCCCATAGCCGACGAGGTTCTCGACGTGGCCCTTCTCGTTGCCCCGGGCCACCCGGCAGAAGCGGTGCGTGAACAGGTAGTGGCTCTCCAGGCGCAAGAACTCCCGGGTGAGGTTCCGTTCCCTCCCGATGACCTTTGTGACCGCGATCGAGGTGTTGTCATAGGCGGTCTTGGTCGGCACCGCTCCGAAGAATCCGAACGCGGCGATGTGACCTGCCTGGAAGGTCTCGGTGCACTCTCTCGGATAGGCGGAGACGAAGAAGGCGTCGGAGTAGGGAAGGGTCATCACCGCGAGCGCGGCCTTCACTCGAGCGCCTTCGATCTCGACGGTCGCCTCGCCGAAGTCGAACTGGGCCTCGCCCGGCGGCTGTGAGAGCGGGACGAAGACCTCGCCGGAGTGGCGCCGGGCTTGCGCGACGTAACGACGGATGGTGACCTCGCTGCCGAGATAGCCGTGCTCGTCGCGAAGCCGGTCGAAGATCCGCCGGGCGGTGTGGCGCTGCTTCTTCGGTGTCGAGGGGTCGGCGTCGGTGGCGAGGATCTCGTCGATCACGTTGATGAAAGGACCGAGCTTGGGCTGGGCCTGTTGGGAACGGACCGAATAGCTCGGCGGCTCTGGGTGGGCGAGCATCTTCTCGAGCGTCCACCAGCCGACGCCGTAGTCCCTACAGATCGCCCGCTTCGAGACGCCCTCGACGAGCACCTTGTGTCGGATCTCGCTCCACTGTTCCATGTCGGTATGCACCCTTCTCCCGTCCTGTCCGCCGATCCTTGCGAGGGAGCCTCGGGGACCGGTGGTGAACAGACGGGGATGGTCAGGTGCTGCCGTTTTCGATGATCACAAACCGATCAAGGGTGCTGCCGTTTTCGATGAGCGTTTACAGGCCGCCAGTCGATTGAGCGAAGCGTCCAGTCGCTCGGTGGTCGTCCACTGCGCGCGAGCGAATCGTTCCGGATCTTGCAGCTGAGTCCAATCGTACGTGTGGGTCACGCGGGTTCGCGATGGACCGAGCGGCTCAAGCTCCCACGTCCAGAGATGTCCGGGTGGCTCTTGACCTGGCTCCGCGGGACGCCATGCGATTCGTCGCGCCTCTTCAAATTCGACGACGTGGTTCTCGCGGATGCTCCCCATCGTGAGGGTCATCTTGAAGATGTCACCCACGGCACGAACGCGCTGTCCACTGGCAGCGTCTGTCAGGTTGTCGTTGGCATCCCAGAGAGGCTGCAGCGCTGGATCCGCGATGAACTCGAAGATGCGTGGTGCGCTCGCGGCGATGTCGCGACTTGCGCTAGCGATGCGGGGAGGATTCGTCATGCCGGCCATTCCTCAATCCAAGCACTGCGACTGAAGGCCCGTCACCCGGTGTTCTGGGGCAACCCACCGTGTGCTCCTCAGGAGCTAAGCGTTTCTGAGTCTGATCCTGTCGCCGGCCAGAGAATAAGAGGATTCGGTCTAAGTCGGAGGTGGAGAAGGTGTTCGGTTCGGCGAAAGAGGAACCGCAGCGCGGTGATGCCGTGGCGATTCTCCACGCTGATAGCCCGGATTTCGTCCAAGGCGATGTCTGCGAGAAGATCGTCGTGGCTAGATAGCCGAATTCTGGCAGAGGAGTCCGCGGGTCGAATCTCGAACTCCAGTCTTCGACCATGGACTGCCGTCTCGAACTTGGCCCAGCAGTAAGGCCAGTGTTCGAGATCCGTCGCATCCGATGGAGGGGACTGGAATGCCCCAACGAGGCCGTCCAAAGAGGTTTCGATCATCCAGACCAGACTTTCATACTCGATCACTGAGGGCAGCCACCTTCCGGTGACGCTCCTACTAGCGGGGGCTTCCGGGCTAGCTCATTGAGGCGATCTTCGGCCGCTCCAAAAGTTTCTTGCAAATAACCCTCTGACCAGCGCGAATGTCCTGGTCAGAGACTCGCGATTTGTCGTGCACTCTGGTAGTACCTAGATATGGCATTTATCGTGGGGAAGAAGCAGGACGGCAAGACGTACTACTACCTGGCCGAGTCCGCCCGGGTCGACGGCAAGCCGCGGATTGTCTCCCAGCGATACCTGGGCTCCGGCGAGGAGATCGCGGCGCGTCTCTCGGAGAACGGCCCTGGTGAGCCGGACCGCTCCCGTCACCTCGCCTTCGGCGACATAGCGGCGACCTGGGGGATGCTTTCGCGCCTTCGGGTGGCAGAGATCGTCGACGAGGTGGTCGGCGCTCGTCGTTCCGATGCAGGTGCGTCGGTCGGGAGCTACATCGCGCTTGCGACCTTGAACCGGGTGGTCGACCCGTGCTCGAAGCTCGCCTTTGCCGAGTGGTGGGGAACGACCGCAGGTGACCGGTGGCTCCATCTCGGCCATGGAGCACTCGACCACCGGCGCTTTTGGGAGGCAATGGACGCGATCTCCGAAAAGGACCTCGGCGAGATCGAGCGTCGCATTGTCGCTTCGATGGTCGAAGAGCTCTCGATCGACCTCTCCGGCCTCGTCCTCGACATGACGAACTTCGCGACCTGGATCGACTCAGGCAACGACCGAGCTCCGATCGCCCAACGTGGACATTCAAAGCAAAAACGCAATGATCTTCGGATATGCGGGCTGGGACTTATCGTCTCTGTCGACGGTGGGGTCCCCTTGGTCTCCCACGCCTATCCGGGCAACAAGCCCGATGTCACCCAGTTCTCACAGATGGTGACCGAGCTCGTCGCCCGTTTCGGGGCGCTCGGTTCCGACGACGCCGCCGAGAGCCGTGAGCGCCTCACCCTCGTCTATGACGCTGGTCAGAACTCCGAGGACAACTACACGCTCCTTGGCGGCACACCGCTGCACTTCGTCGGCTCGCTGCCCCCTTCGGGTCACCCCGATCTGCTCGCCGTCGGAAAGGACCGCTACGAGATCGTCGATGCCGAGCGCTTTGTCGGCCTGACTGCCTTCGAGACGAGAAAGGTCGTCTTCGGCAAGCAACGACGTCTTGTGTGCTGTCACTCAGAGAACCTGCACGCCAAGCAGTCCCGGGGCTTTAACCAGACCCTTGCCAAGGCGAAGCGTCAGCTCCGTGAACTTGCTCTGCGCCTCGAGCGCGGGAAGACCCGCAAGAACAAGGCGAAGGTCGAAGCCGAGATCGCCGAGATCCTCAGGCCCCGGTGGCTCTCACGGGTGATCACGACCTCGCTCAGCGGAGAGGTGCCGGCAGAACTGCGGCTCAGCTTTCGCACGAGCACCAAAGCGCGCGCGGCACTCGAGGAGGAGCTGTTCGGCAAGCGCATCCTTTTCAGCGACAAAGACACCGCTACAGCTTCGACCGCACAGATCGTCGCCGAGTACCGCTCTCAAGAAGCGGTCGAAGCCGACTTTCGCCAGATGAAGGACCCGTTGGTCGTCTCGTTCTCGCCGATGCACCACTGGACCGAACAGAAGATCCGCGTCCACGTCTTGTACTGCGTCCTCGCACTCATGACAGCGAGGCTCATGGTCCGCGAGGCCGACCGGTCGGGGCTGCATTTGAGCGTCCGGCAACTGCTCTCGAGCCTCGCGGGGATCGAAGAGACCGTGCTCCTCTACCAGGGCGAGCGGGGACGACCGCGAGCCAAGCGGATGCTCACCGACCAAGACGCCACCCAGAAGCGCCTCTACGAGCTGTTCGGCCTCGAGACCTACGCCCCCAAGCGGTGAGAAGTCGCACGAGCTAGGTACTACGCGGGCCTCGTCGAAATAGGGCTCGTGACCTGGGCAGATGTGACCTGCTCATGAGCTAGCCCGGAAGGTTCCGCTAGTTGTCAAGACCATCTTTGGGTTGCATCCAGCGGACAGAACAATGACGAGCCACTCCGTTCGGGAGGGCATGCTCTTACTAAGCCACGCTGGTCGATGGAACTGCGGCCGTGGGTCGACGAAGTCACTGGAGAGTCAGCTCCAAGGAGCGACAGTTGTGGGGAGAGTCAAACCCACGGCCGCGATCGTTAGCCGCGAGGGAGGTAGCGATAGACCTCCCGCGCGACGTAGCGCTTCAAGATCCGAATGGCGTCACGCTTGGTGAGCCCCTCTTTGACCCGGCGCTCAAAGTAAGCAGTTGTTCTTGGATCGTGTGCGATCCGGACGAGGACGATTCGCCACAACGCGCTGTTTGCCTGGCGATCGCCACCGGTGTCGAGGCGGACGTGGCCCGAGCTCTTGCCGGACGAAGCGGGGATCGGTGCCGCACCACAGAGGTGTGCCCACGCGGCCTCAGAGTGCAGCCGCTCGGGATTGTCGCCGGCTGCCACCAACAGCGCGGCGGCAGTGTCGGGACCAACACCAAAGCGTGCGAGGAGCTCAGGAGCAACCGCGGTGACGTGCGCGGTGATCTGGTCGTTGAGGTCTGCGAGCTCGTCGTCGAGGGCGATGATGCGATGCGCAAGCGAGGAGAGTGCCGTCTTTGTCGCAACAGTCACGACGTCACTCGAGCGCTTCGGCCGCAGCCGTGTTCCTTCTGTGACAAGGCCAGTCACCGTGAGACCTTTTAATCGACGGTTGAGCTCGTCGGGTGCGGTGATCCCGAGATTGCGCATCTGGATGATCGCTTTCGCTCGTGCTTGGCGCGCCGAACGTTTGGCCACGAGGAGCACCCGGATCGCCTCGACGTGACCGTCCTTGCCTTTGGAGATCGCCTTGGCTTTGCCGCTGAGCGCTGCTCGAGCGGCCGCGACTGCGTCGAGGGGATCAGACTTTCCCGACCTCCGTTGCTCGCTGCGATCTGGCCGGTTGACCTCGATCACCGCGATGTCGTGACTGGAAAGGAAGCGCGCGAGTCCGGCTCCATAGGAGCCGGTGCCTTCGACGCCAACCTTGGTGACCTCTCCGAAGTCGGAGAGCCATTCGAGTAGCGCCGCGTAGCCAACAGCGTTTGCTTTGAAGTTCTGCGTGCCGAGAAGTGCTCCGATGGGGTCGAGTGCGGCAGCGACGTGGAACTCGAGGTGGGTGTCGACGCCACCAGTGATGATGCGACGAGCTTCTACGATGGTCATGCCATCCCTTTCTTCCTTAAGCGGTGGAGGGGTGGCGCGGCCGTCCCGATTCGGAGCGACGGGCGGTTCCGGCTTGCTCTAACAAACCGGGCCAGTCACCCTTCCTTCGGAACGGGACGTGCCATTTCCAGCTGACTACGCCAGCACTCGTCGACGCTATTGAGACGAGGCGAACGAGCGGTGGACCCTTAGGGCATTGTCATTGTTGTGGGGCACTCGCTCAGCTCGGTCCGAGAGACCTCTTGACGTCGTCTGCTACGCGCAACCAGAGATCGACCGAGGTGATACTAACGCCAGGTAATCGGCGCATACGATTCGGCAGTGCCACCACGTCTGCGCCGTTCACCACCTGACAGTTGAAAACTGAGGGAGTGTTCGTCGGGCTAAGCACACTTAATGCGGACGACGGGCCCTCGAAACGCCGTAAGAACTCAACATAAGTGGCGTGTTGATCCATGTACTCGAACTTCTCGACCTCGCTGGTTCGACCCAGTAGGTCTGCGACCGGGTCGATTTCATGAGCCGACGCGGCCGCGCTCATGAAGACGTGGAAATTCGCACTTTGCCAATCCACCGCCATATTCCAAGACTACGAGAGCTCTGCGACCTACCCGGTGTCTGAGGCACCCTTCGTACAGTCCCTTCTTCGAGGCAAAGTGCTACCCCTCGGTGACGAGGGTGTAGTACCGGCGCAGATCAGAGAGATGATTGGCGTCCACCTGCCCAAAACAGAACGCCAGGAGTTGCGGCTGAATGCTTCCACCGTCATTTCGCTGTACGGCGCTTTCACATACGTCGAGACGGTATTTCATCCACGACTCCTCGGCACTGGCGAAATCTGAGCGCATGGTCCTTACCTCGGCTCGAAGCGGCTGAGGTCCCGAAGACGCCGATTCGGCCGAGTAGAGAAAATCGAAATCCTTGGTTAGTTCGCTGTTCAAGGCTCTGTCGTCGCTGATCTGTTGCTCAATCGCGCAGCTATCCATCGCGAGCTGGGGCCCGTCGGGGTTGCACCGCACACCTATCGCCTCTGGAATGGGCACGAGGAGACTCTTCAACAGTGCCTGATCCGCAGCGCAGACGGTGCCCTTGCTGCAACCAGTCGACGGCATGTGCCTCGGCGCGTCGGTCGTCCCAGCTGCGTCGCCGACGCCGACTCCAACGCAAATGAGAGCCGCCGTGATCGAAATCAATGTTCTCCGCATGGGTGGAGGCTAATTGTTCATGGTCAGCCCGCAAGCGACTCATCCGGTGTTCGGGGCGACCCGCTCGTAACCCTCCTCCGCTTTACGGAGGCGGGGCAACACTGAGGACAGACATCGGAAGGACATGAGTTGGTGCCGAGGGCGCAGGAGTGCTGTTCCAGTGGGTGAAGGTGATCTGCACGCCTTTGCCGGTGATCTCGACCGGAAGCGCAGGGCCGGAGGTCGGCAACCAGACGACGAAGTCCTGTTTCGAGGATCGGACGCCGAGTACCTCGCGACCGTTGATCTTCCGTCGGCCTGCATTGGTGACTGGTCCAAGGGAAGTGGTCATACCCGTGGCGATCGATTGGAAGATCGAGTGTCGGACGACCACACCGGTGCTGGGACGTACGACCACCCACCGACCGGCGGCTTTTCGTGCGCTTGCAGCGGTAAATCCAAGCGCTGTCCAGAACGAGGCCGGCGCATTCGAGTACTCGTTCGATCCGATCTGGACGACCTGCACCGTTTCGTTAGGCAGAGTCACTTTGCCGCTCATCGCGCCGTTTCTGGCTAGTTGGAGGTGCACGGTTCCCATTCCGATGAGCCCGGTCGCTTTCAGGTGGCCAAAGATCGTCACCGACTGCGCGCTTTCCATCGCAGACTTAGCGGCTGAAACGTCTTGAGAAGGAGTGTCTCCGCGAATCGAACTGATCGTGCCGCAAGACGAAAGTATCGCTGCGGGAATAAGCACAGCGAGGAGACTCGGAACTCTCACCCCATAGAAGCTAAACGGGAATGCTCGGTCAAGGGCGTACCTCCAAAGCGCCGCTAGATGCGCCTCATACCGATGTTCCGGGGCACTCGCCTCGGCCTACGCTGCTCACGGTGACTGATCGCGCCTCACGTATATCTCAATCTTGGGCGGTGTCCCACGTGTGGGAAACGAGACTTTTTGACGTGGACGAGTCGGAGGATTCTCACGTGGGCGTGACGTGGATGGGCCATCCAAGCGAGACTTGCGACGACCTTGTAATCGACTCCCTGAACGTGACCGCGAATTAAGCGCTCCCCGTCCCGGTAGGAGCTACCACCGCCCGAATCGCTCAAACAAATGGATACTCTGAAGAGATGGCGGCTGGCACTCCACCCGAGCGGAGCACTAAGAACCGATTAGTAGCGACATGGGGTTCCGGCAGCCGTAACGGATCTCTAATCGGAATAGTTTTCGGTGCACTTCTTATGATGGAGGCATTGCTGTCGGCCTGGGATCACCACACTGGATCCACCATTGGTTGGGGAACCTTTGCTTTCCTGATTCTTTTATCGGCGGGCGCAAGCATCAGGGCTTGGCTGGCCACCTGACCGCTCGCGATAAGCGGTATTGCAGACTCGCTCTACCGCTCGCTCCCGGCGACGGTGACGTTCTTCATATCCGTTGCGGTTTGTGTGACACCCGGCAGTTGGTACGGGACGCGAGCGGG
>DATCDR010000022.1:0-6383 GCA_036510575.1 Acidimicrobiales bacterium
CCGAGCCCGGGAGCTTCACTACCGGGGACCTTGGCGTCTCCCCGGACCGGACTTGCACCGGCTGGTCGTCGCGAGCTTGTCGCTCGGTTACGTCATGAGCGCTCCTTTGCAGTCATGGCGTCCCCGAGCTGCTGGACGCACGGGATTTTGTAGGGATTTTTTCCCTCAATCTGCACACTTTGGGCCGATAGCCGAGCATCCGCGCTCGCGTCAGGTCCTCATTCCGCAGTAGACGTGCAGGACGTCAACCGGATTCGCGACTACCTGGCGCTTTGATGGCGCTTGGCACGGCGTTATTCCTGCACATTCTGAGCTTTCAATTAAACCCTCATACCCTGTTCAGGCGGCCTTTTTGACCGCTGGATAGCGGGTTCTCGGGGGTTTTCGGGTGCCTTTCGGACGTCCCGGTCCCGGCGTCCGGGATTTCGGCGGCAGCGCTGGAGTGCCAAGCGTTGCACGCAGTCGCCGAAATCCTCGCCGGACCCGACACGGCGTGAGCTTTGCCGGGTCACACGGTCGCTCCCAGGGAAGTCGAAGGTCAGCGACGAGGCCGCGGGCCAATCGGAGCTCGGTGTACGCGGCGGCGACGACGATCAAGGTCCAACGGTCGGCCTGGGCGGGCGTGCAGAGCTGGGGAGTCGTCCAGCCGAGGGTCCCCTTCAGGAATCTAAACGCATGCTCGATGTCGAATCTTCGCAAGTAGGCGCGAAAGCACCGTTCGAGGTCGGCCTCCCCGGGCCCGGACCACCACAGCCAGAGCGTCTTGTCCGCGCGGCCCGTCGGCTTCGGGAGGTGCTCGACGTCGACGCGGATGACGGTGCCACGAACTATCGGCAGCTCGGCGGCGCCCCTTCCGCCGTCCCCGCCCATAGAGCTTTTGGTGCAACCCTCGCCAGGCGCGGACGCGAACCGCTCCATAGCTCGGGTCGGCAAGCACGAGCTCCTCGTCGGGCGGCGTCCAGGTGGCTTCGTCGGCGAGCACGAATCGCGTCCCGTGACGGGCGGGCCGTCCGCGCGCATCGGCATCTCGCGGGGCGGGGTCGTGGTGGAAGACCCTGCTCGAGGAGATGCGGACGAGGACCTCGGCGCGAACGTCGGCGAGCCCCTCGGCGAGCGAGGCGCCGTCGTAGCCGGCGTCGAAGACGAAAAGCGGCACCTCCCGGTCGGTCGGGAGTAGCCCGCAGAGCCCCTTCACCTGGGTAATGGTCGCCTCGGTGGCGTCCATCTCCGGGCTGAGGCGACACACGTCCATCGGCGCGGTCCAGGAGTCTTTCGCCCAACAGAGCTGGCTGATCCACTGATAGCTCCATCCCGCGACGATCGGCTGGCCGGCCGAGTGCTTTGCGGCCGAATAGTGAAAGCCGCGATCTGGGCTGCACTCCGCGTCGCAGCGCGCCCAGGTGGAGGCGTCGACCGCGAAGACCAATGGCCACTCCTTAGGCGCATGCTCGACGAGCAGCCTGCGCAGCGCCTCCTCGTCGACCCGGCCCCTCGCGAGCGACTTGTAGAGGCTGCCGTGGCTTCTCTGGAACTCCGGCTCCAAGGAGAGCGAGGGGATCGAGTGCACGGGACCGACCGAGCACGAAAGCGCGTCGCTGAGCTCGAAGAGCGCGTCGCCCCAGGCGGTGAAGGCGCCATACAGTCCGAGCCGGAACTCGGCAAGCTCCTCTGCACCCGTCCGTCCCATTACTGACAGTATTACTACTGTCAGTCACTGAGGTTGGGATACTTGGAACGACGAGAGAGGACCATGGCGAGATCGAAGGCGTCAGATCAGCTAGCTGAGCACGAGCGCCGCTATCGCGAGCTCGCCGGCAAGCTCGCGGAGATCGGCCTCATCGCATCTGGCAGCATCACGCAACGCTCCACTCGCTGCGGGACACCGGGGTGCCACTGCCATGCGGATCCCCCACAACTGCACGGTCCGTATTTCCAATGGACTGCGAAGGTGAACGGGAAGACCGTCACACGTCGGCTCTCGGAGGCCGAGGCACAGATCTACGAGGAGTGGATCGACAACGATCGACAGATGCGTGCCGTCATCACCGAGATGCGCGAGATCGCTGCAAAAGCCGAGGCCATCATCCTCGAGGCAGCCGTCGCGTCATAGGTGTGAGGGTTTAATTGAAAACTGAGGCACTTCCTGGAATGCAGATCGCCAATTCTGGCGCGGCAACAAGCGGCCAAAAACGAGATGGATGTAACACTCGGTGCGCCCACTCCCGACGATTTGGGCGACCCCAAACGGCGTGTAGCGGTTGCACATTTCGGGGCGCGAAGCCGTGCGGTGTCCGTCAACGTGTGCGTCCAACCGATGCACCGAATCCTCTCATGGTGAGGCCGAATCGCGCACCCTCTCAAGACCATCGAGGATCAGATCGAGCCCGAAATCGAATTCGGCGCCGTAGTCGTAGCCAGGCTTCAGCACATGTTCAGTCGTGAACTCATAAAGATGAGGAAAGACCTCGCGGGGAAACCGCTCCACCATCATCTGCGCCACCGCAGCGGTCTCCTCCGCCGTATCGCCAAGGGGCAGGGTCGCCTCCTGCAGCGCGAAGCCGTATATATAACTGTCGAGAGCGGAGAACGCGTGCGCAGTTAACCCGATCGAGAAACCTGCTGCCCGGAGGCTCCCGATAACCGCGTCGTGGTGCCGCAGCGTCGCGGGACCAGGTGAGGTCCGCGTCGACATCAGTGCGATCGCCCAGGGGTGATGCCCCAGTGCCTGGCGGGCAGATTGCGCTCGTTTTCGCATCGCCATCTTCCAATCGTCCGCACCCGCAGGCAGTTCGATCTCGCTGAAGACCAGGTCGACCATGCCGTCGAGGAGCTGATCCTTATTGGCGACATGGTTGTACAGCGACATCGCCTCGACCCCGAGGGCTTCTCCGAGCTTGCGCATGCTGAGTGAAGCGATTCCGTTCTGATCTGCAAAGGCGACAGCCGCCCTCAGCACCCGTTCACGACTCAGCGGGATTCGGGGCGCCTTTGCCGTCCTTGTCTTCGTTGCCATCGATTCTCCAGTTTCCTCTTGACAACCTTACGGCGTAAGTATATCATACTTACATCGTAAGTCAATGAGACGGAGGAGCAGCCATGACGACAGGAACGCTGGACCGATCGATGAAAGAGAGGATCATCACGACCGAGGCGACCGTGAGTGTTTCCGCTAGGCGGAGCGCACCGACCGCTAAGACAACAAGGAAGACCGGCGCACTCGTTGGTTTGTGCTTCCTCATCGCCACCTTTACATTCGCGATCGGCAACGCGCTGATCCACTCGTACTTCTCGAGCGCGACATCACACAAGAGCATCCTGATCGGGTCCGTGTGCCTCTTTGGCTGCGGTGGCGCGGTAGCTGCAAACGGTGCTGCGATGCGGCGGGTCTTGGCGCCACACGCCCCGCTTCGCTCGCAGGTCTACCGCTTCCTGAGGTTGGCGGAGTGCCTGACGTTGGTGGCAGTCGGGGTGTACTTCCTCACGGGTCACGCTCGGTGGGACGGATACGTGCTCGCCGTCTACGCGGTGTCGGGCACTGCCGGGCTCGTCCTCTCGTCGGCATTGCGGACATCGAGGATCGTGCCGAAGAACCTCTCCATGCTGGGCCTCATCGGTTACCCGGTCTTCTTGGCGGAATCCGTCCTGGCCATGTTCAACGTGGTCAATGTGACGCACGGCACCGGAATGCTCGCGCTCGTGCCCGGCGGTCTCTTCGAGTTGCTCCTGCCGGTCTGGCTCTTCACCAAGGGGTTCTCCTCGGGCCGACCCGAAGGGTCGACCATGACCATCACACACCTCGGCGGCCGGTCGACGGATCGAGCTCGGGTGCTTCCAATCGCCGAGCGCGAGCTGCAGGGGTCGTCGGTTCGCAGGGCGAGCATCACCGCGGGGGCCGGTCTCCTGCTCATGTCCGTGCTTTCCGGATTCGGCTATTTCGTCGCCGTCAAAGGCCTCACGATGTCGGGGAACGCGACGCGCACGGCGGAGAAGATCGCCGACCACAAGGACCTGTTCCGATTCGGCTTCCTGAGCCTGTTCTTCGTGGCTGCACTCGATGTTGTCGTGGCGTGGGGGTTGTACCGGTTGTTCGCACCGGTGAGTGAAGCCATCTCGAAGCTCGCTGCCGGGCTCCGGATCGCGTATGCGGGAATCTTCGTGATTGCCATCAGTCGGCTCGTTGGGGTTCTCGGAGCCCTTGGCACGAACCAGCAATCATCGGTGCTCGGTCGGATCAACAGCTTCACGAACATCTGGGATGCCGGACTCGTGCTCTTCGGCCTGCACCTGCTCGTCATTCGCCTACCTCGCGTACCGCTCAGGCTACGTCCCGAAGGTCCTCGGAATGCTGCTCGCGGTTGCCGGTCTCGGCTACCTGTTCGACAGCCTGAGCGCGGCGCTAACTCACGGGACTTCGACTCCCGTCTCCTCATTCACCTTCGTCGGCGAGTTCCTGCTTGCACTGTGGCTCGTGATCTCCGGATGCCGCGTCACGTTGCGCGACTCGGGAAGCTTCGACAGCCAGATCGTTGGCGCACGATGAACGCCGCCACCTACCCGGTTAACTTCGACCTCGAGCGCCCGGAAACGATGAGCCGTGCGCACGTGTTCCTTCGGATCGCGCTGCTCATCCTTCTGTCGTGGATCGCCGGCTCAGGCGGAGGGGTCGGCCTTGTCTACCTCGGCGTTCCAGCTGCCGCCGCGATCCTCATCGCACGAAAGGGTGGTGCCCGCTACGTCGACGAAGACGGCCCTCGCGTCACCGGCTGGCTCGCCTTCATCATCGTTGTCCTTGCCTACCTCGCGCTCCTCACCGACGAGTTGCCGGGCAATGGGCGTCAGTCGGTCCAGTTCGAGATCGTCCGCTCTGGGTCACCGACGGTGGGCTCGGCTCTTTGGCGAATCGTGAATGCAATCCCGAGCGCGCTCGTCCTCTTCCTCATCAGCCTGATCAGTTCGATCGTCTCACTGATCGCGGCGGTCTCGATCCTTGTGACCGAGCACTATCCGGAGGGTCTCTGGAACTTCCAACGCGCGGTCGTTCGCTGGGAAGCGCGACTCCTTGGTTATCTCGCGTCACTCGTCGAGACCTACCCGCCCTACACGCTTGCGGCATGAAGCACCGGACCGCCGCAGATCGCGCCGATCCGAACATCGAACGACGAACGGAGAGACAAATGAAGAAGCAAAACTTCGACCACAGAACGCCACCCACTCACGACTCGAAGACAATGCACGCAATCGTGCAGCGCACCTACGGCTCCGCTGACGTGCTGCACATGGAGGAGATCGACCGACCAACCATCGGGGATGAGGAGCTGCTCGTTAGAGTGCACGCTGCAGGGCTCGATCGGGGCACGTGGCACTTCATGACCGGTCTCGCCTACCCGATTCGCTTCATGTCGGGCTTGCGCACTCCGACGAACCCAGTTCTCGGACTCGATCTCGCCGGCACGGTGGTAGCGATCGGCAAAGCGGTGACGAGGTGCGCCCTCGGCGATGAGGTCTTCGGCATCGGCAAGGGTTCCTTCGCCGAATATGCGTGTGCACGCGAGGACAAGCTCGCCCTCAAGCCTTCGAACCTCACCTTCGATCAAGCCGCTGTCGTCGCGGTCTCCGGGCTTACCGCCCTCCAGGCGCTCTGTGGCGTCGGTTGCGTCGAAGCTGGGCAGCACGTCCTGATCATCGGTGCATCCGGAGGCGTTGGCACCTTTGCCGTACAGATCGCAAAATCCCTTGGGGCAGAAGTCACGGGCGTGTGCAGTACCGGAAAGATCGATCTGGTCCGATCAATCGGCGCCGACCACGTCATCGACTACACGAAAGACGACTTCGCTAACAGCTCGGAGCACTACGACCTGATCCTCGACATCGGAGGCAATGCATCGGTGTCGCGGCTTCGACGCGCGCTCACAGAGCGTGGAACGCTCGTGATCGTCGGGGGTGAGGCCGGTGGGCGCATCACCGGAGGCATGGGGCGCCAGTTGCGGGCGATTGCACTTTCCCCGTTCGTGCGCCAGCGACTCACCATGAAGACTCCGAAAGAGAACTTCGCCGACCTTGAGCGACTCGTACAACTCATCGATGCGGGCGAACTCACCCCGAGCATCGAGCGCATCTATCCGCTCCATGACGTCCCCGACGCGATGCGTCACCTCGTAGCGGGACACACCAGAGGCAAGCTCGTCATCTCGATGACCGACGCCGCGTAAGCCCGCGTCGTGACCATCTCGATTCCCCTAATTGATTTGGGTGCGGCTCTCCTGGAGGTGCGATTGCATTAGGCCGCGGCCGGGATCCGCTCGTTGATGTAGCGGGCTTCGTGGACTCGGTGTTGTTCATTGTGGAGGTGGAACTTCCAGTATTCGCTGAAATCTCCGTTGCTT
>DATCDR010000023.1:0-2716 GCA_036510575.1 Acidimicrobiales bacterium
GGTCGAAGAAGCCTCGAAGCGTCTTCTTGTCCCGACCGACCGCCGCCCAGACGAGACGACCAGAATCGTGGTCCACCACCACCGTCAAGTACCGGTGTCCGCGCTTGTAGCTGATCTCGTCGATGCCGATGCGGCGCAACCTGCAGAACGGATCGTGGGCCGCCCGTCCGTCAGCGACGACCCGGGCGATGACCGAGCCGACCGTGCGCCACGCGACGCGCATCAGCTCGGAGACCGCGGACTTCGGCGTGTGGGTGACGAGCCAGGCCACCTGGTCGTCGAATGCCCGGGTGTGGCCCGCATCGTGCCGCGCCCAGGGGACCTGGGCCACGGTCGGGCCGTGGGCGGGGCAGTCCACTCTCGGTGAGTCGGCCTCGAGGTGGCACTGGACGGTCCCGAGGTCGAGGCACCGCCCACCGCCGGCGCCCCTCGCCTTGGTCATAGCCGGGGGCGCGTACCCCGCACCGTCCACAGCGGCGCTTGGTCGCCTTGCGCGGACGGACGTGCACGACCACGACGTTTCGCTCCTCGTCGACCTCGACCGACTCGATCACCGTCGCCTTCTCGAGGCCGACTATTCGCCGCCATACGTCCGCACCGAGCACCGCTGTTCTCCTCTCGACACCCTCACGTTCTCGAACGGAGGGAAAACGTAGGAAACGAGCGGGATGTACGCGCGGATGGGCTACTCAGAAGCCCACGGATCGGTCAGGAGAGCCCCTTAATTCGACCGACTGTCGAGCGGTTATCACCCACGGAGGTCGAGTGCTCTCCGCGGAGCTCGCGACGGCTATCGATGAGGAGCCCGCCGTGGCGCCCGGAATCCATATGTGTCCGCTCGACGATGGATCGTCCGTCGCCCTCTATTTCGGCAATCGCCAGGAGCACGCGTCAGAAGTCGTCACTGTCACCCTTTCCGGGTGTCGATTCATCAGCGATCCAGGCCGGACGTCGCGGTGGTGGCTTTTGCCGGGGCGCGTCGCCTCGAGGTTCGCTCAGCTGCTGGCTACGCTCGCCCCTGCTCCTTGGCGCTCGGTAATCCTCGCCGCGCTCCAGGCGAGCTGACCAGGTCGGCACGCCGACGTCGTCGGCGGTGCAGCCGGACTAGATCCTTCCGATGTGCAGTGGTGCCTTCGAGAGCAATACGACAGCGACGACGTGATCCCTCGCAAGGTCGACGAGCACCAGTGCGAAATTCCCCGAGGTGCGGCCCCGCGGCATTGGCGATTCGACGGATTTTGCCAGGAAGGGCCCCTGATAGCCGACGACGCAGAGCAGCGTGGTTGCAACCCCTCGTGCCCTCGGGAGCTCAGCGTCGTGATGGTGTCGGAGGTCAAGGTTGACCACCTTCATCGAGAGCAGGCGGACGCCCAGAAAGTGCCCGCGGTGCCCTACCGCAGCCCCTGCCGTCGGGAGCGTCCGAAAGCAAGGGCTCGCACTAGGCCCAATAGCGCTCTTGGCCGACGTGCAGCCCGAGAGCACTGCGCCGAACAGGGTCATCACCACGACACCTGGGAGGAGGGCCCGCCAGACGCGAGACCGTCCACTGGCAGAGGTCTGATTGATCACGATGACGTCCTCGTCGACTGCGTCGCAGGCGAGTCGGCAAGGGTCGCCAACTCCGCGAGCGCGGCCCGATCCTGACGCCGCGAGCGCACTCCCATTGCCGCCCAACCGGTCCAACCGACCGGTAGGAAACCCCAGAAGCTCACGATCCGGTAACAAAGCACGGCCGGAACGATGGAGCGCTCCGCACCTCCGAATGCGACGAGCGCGATCGTGATCGTGCCCTCGACGACGCCGAGACCTCCAGGCGTGATCGGCAGGTTAACGGCAAGCTGCGATGCGCCATAGGTGAGTAGGAGTCCCCGCCACGGCACCTCCGCTCCGACCGCCTGAAAGCTAGCCGCCAGCGCGGCGCAGTCAAAGGCCCAAAGTGAGAACGCCCACAACACCGCGACGACGAAACTCAGCCAGGTCATGCGAACCACGCCGAGTCGGGCGAATAGCGCCTCCAGGCGCATCTGGCTCTCGATCGTCGGATGGCCGACCAGCCGTCGCGAGCCACGAACCGTCGTCACGGTCAGGCGATGGAGCCAGCCTCGCTGTAAGACGAGCGCATCAGCGAGCACAGCGAGGACCAAGCTCGTAAGGATCGAACCCACGAGTCCGAAATTCGACGACTGACCAAAGGCCAGGGCTACGCCGACCGCCGCGAGAATGCAAAGTGTCAAAGAGCTGCACACGAGCGTGGCGAGCAGCACCCAGCCCGCGACCGTGGCGTCCGCGCCAGATCGGCGGTAGAAGCGAAAGCTGTAGAGCGCCGCGAACGCGGTACCTCCGGGGAGTGAATTCGCTATGGCGCCGGCGCCGAGGCTGAGCCCGAAGGCGCTCGGAAAGGTCATCCCGGTCCCTCCAGCGGCCAAGAGCTGACGCTGAAGTTGGCCCCACGCGACGTACGAGATCAGCTCGACGACGATCGCTACGAACAGCCAGAAGATACGCAGGTGTGCGAGCTCGGCGGAAGCACCGGTTAGCTCGCCGCGCTTACCGTTCAACTCATAAAGCGCCGCGACGCCGAGCACGACACCGATCAGGGCTCGCGCGACCGCCCATGTCTTTGTTTGGACGAAACGACGGACGAACGCGAGTCGCGAGAAGATGCGTGCAACTTAGCGAGTCGTGCCGAGGCGCCTGCGTCAGACCAGGTCACCCC
>DATCDR010000024.1:0-26049 GCA_036510575.1 Acidimicrobiales bacterium
CCCGCCGACCGTGACGTCACTGCCCGGAACGATGCCAGCTTCAAGTCCCGGCGTCGTGGAGGCCTCGATCGATGCATCGCCGGAGGTCGGCAAGGACTGAGGTGGCGTGATTTCGAGATCTCCCGGGGCGCACACCGGTAGCACCGAGTCACCCGCGTCGTGCTCGCTGAGAAATTCGAGAACCATAAGCGATTTTGCAGGCAGTAAATCCGAATCCGGAGCGGATGGCTCTTCGTCGGATCGATGACGATATGGCTAAAGAGCGATGACGATTTGGCTACGATGCTCGGCATCTTCGGCGACCACCGGAGCCTCCCGGACTGCGACGCGAGCGATGACTTGCTTCGATTGATGCGCGTGCCTGACGGCTAAGTGCGGCAGCATTCCTTCGTATCTCAGTGTGCTCTTGTCAGTTTGATACAGGCGATGTCTCCATAACGGCTCCCGCGTCGGTGTGCTATCTGTCCTGCAAGCTCCGGGTGCGGACCCAGGAAAGCCCGATGTAGCCCTGCGTCTGAGTTGTTACGAAAAATATCTTTGCAGCGGACAACCCCCGATGTATCGTTTGCGAAGTTGGACCTGCCCTTGGGGGGAAACCGGGGCACCAGCAGTGTCACAGGCGGGAGTAAGGCGAGCGGTTGTAGTGCTGCCGTTCGTACATAAAGGTTGCGTCGATTGGAAGGGGACCAATGGCGAACGTTGTCGAACGAGCTCCTGATCTAAGAAGCGACGGACTGAGTCGAGACGTCGGCCTTCTCGGCCTGATGTGGGCCTCTGAGGGCTCGCTGATCGGTTCCGGTTGGTTGTTCGGGGCCTTCTACGCTTTGACCTACGCCGGACCCTCAGCTCTCATCGGGTGGGGCATCGCCTCGGTCATCGTGATCCTGCTGGCGCTGGTGCACGCGGAACTGGGTGGCATGTTCCCTGTGAGCGGCGGCACGAGCCGCTTCCCGCACTACGCGTTCGGCAGCCTGGCCGGCGGCACGTTCGGATGGTTCGCCTACATCCAGGCCGCCACCGTGGCTCCTGTTGAGGTGCTGGCGACCATCCAGTATTTCTCGACCGTCTCCTGGGCGAGCCACTGGTACAAGCCGCCCATCGTGGGAGCGATCAACGGCACGCTAAGCGGTGGGGGCATCATCGCCGCGGTCGTGTTGATGGTGGTGTTCGCCTACGTCAACCTGGTAGGTATTCGCTGGCTGGCTAACTTGAACACGGGTCTCACCACCTGGAAGGTGCTCGTCCCGATGCTGGCCATCCTCGTTCTGTTGACCACCCACTTCCATGGCGGCAACTTCATGGCAGGCGGCGGTTTCTTCATTCCTGGTGGGTTCAACATCGGGGCCAAGGCGATCCTCGTCGGAATTCCAGGAGGAGGCATCGTCTTCGCCCTGCTCGGGTTCGAACAGGCTGTGCAACTAGGCGGCGAGAGCGCCAACCCGCAGCGGGATCTCCCACGGGCAGTGATCGGCGCCATTCTGATCGGGGCCACCATCTACATCCTGTTGCAGTTCGCCTTCATCGCCGCGCTGAATCCGGCGACGATCGCCCACTTCCACACCTGGACGGGCCTGGCGAGCGACAGCGCACTGGCGGGTGGTCCGTTCTACACGGTGGCGAAGGTGGCGGGGCTCGCGTGGCTGGCGTGGATTCTCCGCCTCGACGCAGTCGTCTCTCCAGCCGGGACGGGTCTGATCTATCTGACGTCGTCCACGAGGCTCAGCTTCGGTCTCAGCAAGAACGGCTACGTGCCCGAGGTCTTCGAGAAGACGAGCCCGCGGACCAAGGTCCCGGTGTTCGGTGTCATCATCGCCGCCATCATCGGCCTGCTGTTCTTGCTCCCATTCCCGAGCTGGTCCTCGTTGATCTATATCGTGACCGGCGCATCGGTGATGATGTACGCAGGAGCGCCGTTGGCGCTAGGTGCTTTGCGCAAGAGCAAGCCGAACCTGGCGCGGTCCTATCGACTTCCCGCTGCAGGTGTCATCGCGCCGATGTCGTTCGTGATGGCGAACTTCATCGTCTTCTGGTCGGGCTGGAACACCGTGTCCCTCCTGATGGTCGTGCTGCTCGTCGGGTACATCCTCATGGCGATTTCCGCGGCCCTGCACCTGAACGCGCACACGCCAAAGGTCGACTGGGCTGCAGCCGTGTGGATCTTCCCCTACATGATCGGGATGACACTCATCTCCTACTTCGGGAACTTCGGCGACGGTGGTCTGTTCGGTGTGGGCGGGATCTTCAAGAACTTCTGGATCGGCGGCCAGGGCCACACGAACATCTGGGTCATGCACCTGATCCTGGCTGTCTTTACCTTGATCATCTACTACGTCGCCGTCAGCCAACGCCTCCCGGAGGCCAAGGTCGACGAGTACATAAGCGAGGTGTTCCCCGCACCGGACGCGGTCTGATCACGGCCTTTTCCGTAGAGGTGGATTATTCGAGAACCCAGTAGCCGACTCGAGGTCGGACGTCTGGTCGGTGGCACTATTTGGCGCCCGGGCGTAACTTTTCATTGTGATTGCACGCCTAAGGCAGATTCGCACGTGGTTGATCCCTGCATTCGTCGTAGCGGCGATGGCCGCCTTTCTAGGTGCTCCAGGCGGTGCGGCGGCGGTGCCCGCTTCGCAAGCTTCGACGACCGTATGGCTCTGTCAGCCGGGCCAGGCCGCTGATCCTTGCGCTTACAGCCCCGCCGCGACCGCGGTCAGCTCAGGTGGGGCGACGTCGTCGGTGCCAGGATCCGACGCGTCGAACTCGAAGTTCGACTGCTTCTACGTCTATCCGACGGTCAGCACGCAGCTGAGCGCGAACTCGAACCTGATCGTCGGACGGGCGGAGATCGAGGCGGCGGTGGACCAGGCCTCGCGCTTCTCGGAGGACTGTGCTGTCTACTCGCCGATGTACCGCCAGGTCACGCTCGCAGGTCTGGCCGCGGGCTTTTCGGAGAACTCTGCGAACCAGTCCATCGCCTATGACAGCGTGCTCTCCGGGTGGGAGAGCTTTCTCACCGACTACAGCGATGGCAGGCCCTTCATCTTGATCGGGCACTCCCAAGGTGCCGCGATGGTGATCCGGCTCATCGAGAGCCAGATCGACCACAACTCGAAGCTCCGGGCACGCCTGGTCTCAGCGATCATTCTCGGCGGCAACGTACAAGTTCCCTCGGGCAAGCTTGTCGGCGGATCGTTCGCGAACGTCCCAGCTTGTACCTCAGCGACGGAGACCGGCTGTGTGATCGCCTACTCCACCTATCCCTCGGAGCCACCCGTGACTTCTATCTTCGGGCGACCCGGCAAGGGCGTCAGCCTGCAGTCCAACCAATCGGTGTCGACCGGATCCCAGGTGCTTTGTACCAACCCAGCGGCTCTTGGCGGCGGCAAGGCCGCGCTCAGCCCCTTCTTTTTCGCCACGACGCAAGCGCTCGGCAAGGTCGACGTGACGACGCCGTGGGTGAGCTATCCGGGTCTTTACAGCGCGAGCTGCGAGCAAGGCCGCGGAGCGACCTGGCTGCAGGTGACCCCGACGCATATCTCGGGAGACCTACGGCCCCTTGTCCAGGTGTTGCCTAACGCCGACTGGGGCTACCACCTCGAGGACGTGAATCTAGCCCTCGGCAATCTCGTAAAGGACGTCAGCTCCGAGGAGACCGCGTACCTGGCGCATCGACACTGATCTCGACTCGGCCGAGGCGGGACCGGTTGCGCACGGCGGGAGTGGCCGCCGACGCTCAGGCAGTTGCGGCAGCGCGCAGCATCGCCGCGATGCTTGCCTCGACGTCCTCGGTCGAGGTCGCCCAGCAGCTGACGCTGATCCGCATCGCTGAGCGTCCATACCAGCTCGTCGGCCCGCACCAGCATGTGCCGTCGTCTTGGATCTGTGCCAGCACGGCCGCATTCCGTTCCGCACCACCGAAATCGACGACGACCTGATTCAGCCGTATCTGGTTGAGGACGTGAAATCCCCCAGTGGAGAGCGCCTCGGCGAAGCGCTTGGCGTGCCGGACCGAACCGGTCACGAGGTCGGCGACGCCGTCTCGGCCAAGCGAGGCGAGTACAGCCCAGACCTCGACACCCCGGGCGCGCTGTGACGTCTGTGGCGTGTAGCTCATCGGCTCACGTTCCGTGCCGTGTGGGAGGTAGGCCGCCGTTGCCTGCATCGCCGAGCGAAGGGCGTCAGCGTCGGCGACGAGCGCGATTCCGCAGTCGTAGGTCGTGTTCAGCCACTTGTGGGCGTCGGTCGCCCAGGAGTCGGCGCGTTGTACCCCCTCGACTTCCCTCCTGAGCTCAGGAGCCGCGGCCGCCCACAGGCCGAAGGCACCATCGACGTGCACCCACGCGTCGAAGCTCTTCGCCCAGTCGATCAGTTCAGCGAACGGGTCGCTCGCGCCGCTATTGACGTTCCCCGCCTGGAGGCAGACGATGGCCGGCGAGGAGAGGTGCGGGAGGTCAGCCGTTCGTATCCGTCCCTCGTCGTCGGTAGGGAGGCGAAGCACCCGGTCCCTTCCGAGCCCGACGATCCCGAGTGCCTTGTGCACCGTCGAGTGCGCCTCGGCACCGACGACGACCTGGATCGGTGGTGCGCCGACGAGTCCCTGGCCTAGCGCGTCCCAACCATTTGCTCGGAGTACGGCGTCGCGCGCGGCGGCGAGGCACGTCGTGTTCGCCATCGAGGCGCCAGAAACGAAACCACCACCGGTATGTCCAGGCAGGCCGAGCAGGTCGACGATCCATCCGAGTGCCACCTCGTCGAGCTTGGCACCCAGCGGCGACATGACTCGGAGCGCGTTGTTCTGGTCCCACGCGGCGACCAGCCACGCGGTCGCGACAGCGATCGGCAACGCGCCGCCGTTGACGAATCCGAAGAACCTGGGTCCAGTCGTCGCGACGGTAGCTGCCGACCCGATGTCGTCGAGGCGTGCAAGCACCTCGTTAGCTGCGAGACCCTCTTGGGGGAGCGGGGTGTCAAAGGCGGCGAGAGCGTCGATATCGACCTGGGCCGGTGAGACCCGGCGATCCGCGACACCGTCCAGGTAGGTAGTGGCTCGAGTGGCTGCGTCGCGGAGCAGTTGCGGGCGATCGAGGATCATCTTCTCGATGGCTTCATCTTTCATCGCTCCACCCCCCGGCACTGTTTGCGTCCATCAGGCGACACCTCCGCCCCCTTTGTAGCTCGACGCCGCTGCAAGTTTGGCGGTGTTGGCGCGCAGCTCCTTTTGGATCGGCGCCGGGCGACACGCTCCGCGCAGGCGTACCCGTCTCAGACAGGATGTTCGATGTCGACTGGGGGCAGGTCGCGGACGTCACCCTTGCTCAAATTGAGGTGGGCGCCGTCTTCGTCGATGTGGGTTACCGCGCTGATCGGTATCGCCACCTGTTTTTCTCCCCACAGGTGGCCCTCGTCGAGGAGCACGTGGGTCACGTGGTAGTCCGATTTGTCGATGACGAGCCCCCGGACGCGTCCGACAGGCCCATCGGTGGTGAGCACGTGTTGGCCTCGTCGGACCTCGACGTCGCCGAGTGGGACCTTGTCGTAGGTAACCGCCTCGGGCGCAGACGGCATCCCCGCCAGCCCCATCCCGGTCGAGCCCATTCCGAGGCCGATGCCACCCATTCCGAGGCCGAAGTAGGGGAGAGCGAGCACCTGACCCTCGCCGTAGCCCCACTGCCCATTGACGTTCGTGAGTAGTTGGGTCTCCTCGGCATCCTCGAGCGTGTCGAAGTGTGCGAGGGTGCAGTGGAGCCGTATCGCGTCGCTCGAGGGCTCGACGAGATCGGTCGGGACCAGTCGGCCGATGCGCGGGCGGTGGCTCGTCTCGACAACGAGGTAGGTCAGCACTTGACGAACCGGATCGACGACGACCCTGCTGAGGTTTCCACAGAGGCCGTCTTCGCAGCTGACCTCTGCTCCGATAGCGAAAACCGATGATTCGCTCATCTGACGCACCCCCGTATTAGATCGTCCACCCCACAGCGCACTAGGCAGTTCCCGAGGAGCGCCGCGCGTCACCCGCGACGGTGGTTTCGCGGCTCAGCCTACCGTCGCGGCGATCGCGCGATCGGCTGCTGTTCGCAGCTGTCTGTTCCTCGTTGAGTATTCGCCGACGCTCCGAGTGACACGGGCGGGATTCGGAAGAACGGTGTGAAAGTCGCTGATCTGAGCGGACGTCGAATATCGTCTCCTGGGACACGGCGCGACACATCGGTGCGTGGTCCGGGATTTTCTCGATGGTCGAGTCGATCACGCTGAACTTTGGGGTAAAGGGTGCGGTCATGAGCGAGACGACAACTGGAGAGCCTGCCGAGTCGCTGGCGGACGCAGGCGAGCCGGTCGAGAGCCCGCGCCGACGCGAGGTCGTCGGGATCGTAAAGGAGCGGGGCAAGCGAGAGGGCCGCGTCGCCGTCGTCCCGGAGGGGGTCGCCAAACTCCGCGCCGCAGGCGTAGACGTTCTCGTCGAGGCCGGAGCCGGCTCAGCCGCCTGGATCGCCGACGAGGCTTATGTCACAGCTGGTGCCGAAGTGGTCGCACTCGACGAGCTCATCGGGCGCGCCTCACTCGTCGTGATGGTCAACCGGCCTGGCCCAGAGCTCGTCGAGCAGCTTCGTGCCGGCCAGGCGATCGTCGGCTTGTTGCAGCTCTTGGCAGATCCCTCCCTCGCCGAACAGCTCGCCGTACGCGGCGTGACAGCGATCAGTCTCGACGGACTCCCGAGAACGCTCAGCCGGGCGCAGTCGATGGACGCGCTGAGCTCCCAGGCGAGCATCGCCGGATACAAAGCAGCGGTGCTCGCCGCTGACACCTACGCCCGTTACTTCCCGATGATGATCACCGCCTCGGGGACGGCGAAGCCAGCAGATGTGCTGGTACTCGGTGCCGGAGTAGCGGGGCTGCAGGCGATGGGAACGGCGCGTCGTCTCGGTGCCGTCGTGACCGGATATGACGTGCGCCCTGAGACCAAAGGCGAGGTCGAGTCACTCGGTGCGCGCTTTCTAGCACTGACGTCGATCTCGTCCGGTTCGGGAGAGGGCGGCTACGCGAGGGAGCTGAGCGTGGAAGAGCAGCTTGCCCAACAAGAGGAGCTGAACTCCCATATCGCGCGCCGCGACGTCGTCATCACAACCGCCCAGGTGCCCGGCCGGCGGCCGCCACTGCTCGTGACAGGGAAGGCGTTGGATCAGATGCGACCAGGAGCGGTGCTCATCGATATGGGCGCGAGCGAACTCGGAGGCAACGTAGAGGGGTCGCTGCCAGGTGAGACGACGACGACCGAACGCGGAGTGATCATCGTCGGGGCGTCGAATCTCGCCGGGTCGATGCCGGCGGCTGCGTCAGCTGCCTACTCGCACAACGTCACTTCGCTGCTTCTGCATCTGCTAAGTGACGGTGCGCTGCGGATCGATCTTGATGATGAGATACAAGCAGGTGTTGTGGTCACCTGCGACGGGCGCGTCGTGCACGGCGCGACCGCGGCGATATTGGCGCAAGAAAGCGGGCTAGGAGGAGTGCAGTGAGCCCCGATCTGGTAGCGGACATCAGCATCTTCGTGCTGAGTGTCTTTGTTGGCTTCGAGGTCATCTCGAAGGTACCCGCGACGCTGCACACCCCGTTGATGTCGGCCGCGAACTCGATCCACGGGGTCGTCTTAGTAGGCGTGATGGTGACCGCCGCGGCCTCGCACTCGACACTTGGATACGTGCTCGCGTTCATCGCCGCGGCATTCGCAGCGATGAACGTCGTCGGTGGTTACGTCGTGACCGACCGCATGCTGAAGATGTTCCGGAGGCGCCCTACAACTGATGCGCCGACCGACGGGCGTGAGCCGTGACCACGATCCTCACGGCGGGCGGTCTGTTGACCGCCGTCGAGTCGATCGTCGCGTTCTGCTACCTGATCGCGGCAGCGGGATTCGTTGTCGGCCTGCATCTGATGAACTCGCCGGCGACTGCGCGACGGGGGAACCAGATCTCTGCTGGCGGGATGGTGCTTGCAGTCGCCGCCACGCTTGCCCAGGTGATCGACAGCCGCCTGATCACGACGACGGGCTGGATCGTGCTCAGCCTCGGTGGTCTTCTCGGCGCTGGCATCGGCGTGCGCTCGGCGCTCTCGGTGAAGATGACGGCGGTTCCACAGCTGGTCAGCCTCTTTAACGCGGTCGGCGGTGGTGCGGCTGCACTCGTCGCACTCGGCGACTTTGTGCACCTGACCACGAACTCCGTCGCCTCGATCGGGCCGCGGACGATGGTCTCGACGATGCTCGACGTCATTATCGGCGCGGTCACCTTCTCCGGTTCGTTGATAGCCGCAGGGAAGCTGCAGGGCTGGGTGACGGGCAATCCGGTGGTCTTCCCCGGCGCGCGGCTCTTGAATGCGACGCTTGCCGCTGTGGCGCTCGCCGGAGGCGGCTACCTCATCTCCGGTTCGACGAGCGCCGGCGTGCTGCTCGTCGTGGTCTTTGCTGCCTTGGCGCTCGGTGTGCTCGTCGTTTTGCCGATTGGCGGCGCGGACATGCCGGTCGTGATCTCGCTACTGAACTCCCTCACCGGTACGGCAGTCGCGATGGCCGGATTCGTGATCGACAACACCGGGCTGATCATCGCCGGTGCGCTCGTTGGCGCGTCTGGAGCGATCTTGACCAAGCTCATGGCTGACGCCATGAATCGCTCTATCCGCAACATCATTCTTGGCGGGTTCGGCACGGCAGGTAACGCGGTGGTGACCGCTACCGGCGCGGGTGGCGACGTGCGCCAACTGACCGTCGAGGACGTCGCGATCCAACTTGTCTACGCCGCGAAAGTGATCGTCGTTCCCGGCTATGGCCTCGCCGCGGCGCAGGCTCAGCGCGAAGTGCGCGATCTCGCGGTGCTGCTCGAGGAGCAGGGCGTGGACGTCTCGTTCGCGATCCACCCGGTCGCCGGCCGAATGCCAGGGCACATGAACGTGCTGCTCGCCGACGCGAACGTGCCCTACACGTCGCTAAAGGAGATGGACGAGGTCAACCCGGAGTTCGCCCAAGCTGACGTGGCATTGGTGATCGGTGCCAACGACGTCATCAATCCGGCGGCGCGTCGCGCGGGGACGGCGGTCTCTGGGATGCCGATCCTCGACGTCGACCACGCGAAGAATGTGATCGTGATCAAGCGCTCGATGGGCCAGGGATATGCAGGGATCGACAACGAGCTCTACACCGACCCGAAGACCGGCATGTTCTTCGCTGACGCCAAAGCCGGGCTCGCAGCCATCGTCGCTGCGGCCAAGACACTGATCGCGCTCGGCTGATCGGGGAGCGGGATTAGGCGCGCGGACACGAGCGCGCTCGGCGCCTTAGGCGGTTCGTGACTGGAGGAACTCCCAGGCGTCTTCGATCATCGTCTCGAGATCCGGTTTCTCTGGCGTCCAACCGAGGACTGCTTTGGCCTTCTCGTTCGACGCCACGAGCTTCGCGGGGTCTCCCGCTCGTCGGGGGCCGACGACGATGGGCAACTGGCGGCGGGTGACGCGTCGAACCGCCCCGGCAACCTGGTACACCGAGAATCCCTCGCCGTTTCCGAGGTTGATGATCTCGTGGTGCCCAGAGCGAAGCGCGTCGAGCGCGAGGAGATGCGCGTTCGCGAGGTCGACGACATGGATGTAGTCGCGCACGCACGTGCCGTCGGGTGTCGGGAAGTCTTCGCCGAAGATCGTGAGCTGCTTGCGTACCCCTGCCACAACCTCGAGCGCGACAGGTATGAGGTGTGTCTCTTGTCGGTGGCGCTCGCCGTAGGGGCCGAAGGCGCCGGCCACGTTGAAGTACCGCAGGCTCACTGCTGCAAACTCGCTCTGCTCAGTGCGACGGCTGAGGTCGCGGTCGATCGCGAGCTTCGTTGCGCCGTACGGGTTTGACGGTGCAGCAGGAGTCGTCTCGGTGATCAGGCCGTCGCCAGGCTCACCGTAGACCGCGGCGCTCGAGGAGAAAATCAGCTTGTGGACTCCTGCTCGCTGCAACGCGTCGCAAAGCAGCGAGCTGCCGACGATGTTGTTCTCCTCGTACTTGCCGGGATTGCTCACCGACTCACCAACGAGTGAGAACGCTGCGAAGTGGAGCGCCGCTTCGAAATTGCCGGCCGCGATGACGTCTTCTGCGTCGTGCACGCGGCCCTCGACGAAGGTCGCGCCGGGCGGCACGGCATCGCGATGCCCAGTAGAGAGGTCGTCGAGCACGGTGACGTCGTGCCCCTCCTCGAGCAGCCTCGCGGTCACGACGGATCCGATGTAGCCCGCACCGCCGGTCACGAGGAGCCTCATGCGACCTGCATCCAAGAGACGTGTCGCGGCGATTGCTGCTCGGAGATGGGCGTGCTTCGAGCCTTCCGCCAAGATTCCTGGTCTTCGGGCAACTCTTCGGCCTTTCGGTTAGGGCGAATCGGCGACGTAAGGAGTGGCTCATTCGTCGTCGGAATTTCTGTGAGCCTCATCTTAGGAATAGCCGCTCTCGAGCACCGGTCCTTGGATCTATCGGACAACCGCTACGAAGGCTGGACAAGATTTCTTCGACGACGGTCAATCGAGGCTCGCGGGTAGCGCACGCGAGCTGTCGTTTTCGCACACGGTCGGTACCGGTTGCGGCAATACTTCGTTCAGTCCAGTGATCGCTGTTCGAGCCACGAGGGGAGGACCGCAGATGGCGACGTTCGTACTGGTGCATGGCGCGTGGAGTGGATCGCACTCGTTCCGTAAGGTGCGACCGCTGCTCCGGGAGGCAGGCCATGAGGTCTTCACACCGAGCCTCACCGGTCTTGGCGAGCGCACCCATCTGCTCACGCCCGAGGTTGGTCTCACAACCCACATACATGACGTCTCGAACGCGGTCCTCTACGAGGATCTGCGTGACATCGTGCTCCTCGGCTACTCCTACGGCGGCTGCGTCGTTACCGGCTCGCTTGAGTTCATCTGGGATCGCGTGAGTGATCTGGTCTATCTCGACGCCTTCGTGCCCTTTAACGGCCAGAGCGTGGACGACATGCTGGGCACGACGAGAGCGGCGTTCGGCCTCGGCGTCTCCTGGCTCGTCCCGCCGATTCCGCGCACCTACGAGGATCCCCTGGAGGCGGAGTTCGTCTCCGACCGACGAAGCGACCAGCCGATCCGATGCTTCGTCGAGCCGGTTCGCCTCCTCAGCCCGCTCGAAGACTTCGCCTTCTCCCGCACCTACATCAAGGCGACTGGGGAGCCACGGCCCGCGGAGTCACATCCCTTCTGGGAAGCCTCCGACCGTGTGAAGGACGACCCACGCTGGCGCTATCGCGAGATCGAGACCAATCACATGATCCCAAGCAATCGACCAGGAGAACTGGCTGAGATGCTGCTCGAGCTGGCATGAACGAGCTGCGCACCTTCGCCGATTGGGAATCAGCAGGTGAGCTTTGATGTTGCACCAAAGCGATGCGGCGATGCATCGCGAACCAGCACAACCATGGAGGAACGATGCCCAAGACTTACGTTCACACTGCGCTCGGTGGCCCAGAGACGCAGGAGTTCCTTGATCTCCCCGTCCCGGTACCTGCCGAGGGGCAGATCCTGATTAAGGTACGCGCGGCAGGTGTGAACCCCGCGGACTGGAAGCGCCGCTCGAACTTCAGTGGCACCGCCGCACCACTCACTGCTCCGCAGCCGATGGGACTCGAGGCCGCGGGCGTGATTGAGGCGATCGGACCTGGAGTTGAGGCCTTCGCCGTTGGCGAGGAGGTATTCGGCAGCGTCGCTGGGGCAGGCGCCTGGGGTGAGTACTCGCTCCTCGACGGGGCCGTCGCCGCGCATAAGCCTGCTTCGGTCTCGTTTGCCGACGCAGCGACCTTGCCGGTCGCTGCGGCTACCGCCTATGACGGGATCCGCCAGCTCAATCTCGATGAGGGCGCGACGTTGCTCATCATCGGGGCTGGCGGCGGGGTTGGGATCGCCGCTGCGCAGATCGCCATCGGCGAGGGCGTAAAGGTGATCGGTACTGCGAGCGAGGCGAAAAAAGGCCTGCTCTCCTCGGTCGGCGCGGTGCACGTCGCCTACGGTCCCGGCGTCGCGGACCGCATCAAAGAGGTCGCTCCCGACGGTATCGACGCTATCTATGACATGGTCGGCGGTGACGCCTTGCGCGACGTCAAGAGCCTGGCGCCAGAGGGTTCGAAAGTGATCACCGCGGCTGACGGCGCGGCCGCAGCTGAGCTTGGCGGCTCGAGAGTCGAGCGCGCGAGGAACAGCGCTGTTCTCGAGGCTGTCGCGGCGTTGACCGAGGCGGGAACGCTGAAGCCATTCGTGACCGCGACGTTCCCACTCGACCAGACAGCGGAGGCACTCGCGCTGGTCGAGTCCGGCCACGCCACGGGCAAGGTCGTGATCGAGGTCTACTGAGCCGAGCGAAGCGAGTCCGGTCGACGGCTCTGTCATCGGCCGACTCGTTGTCCGGCGAGGCGTAGTCGCCTACCCTGGCGAGCGGAGGTATCCATGCCCGGATCAGTGCTCGGAAACGTAGTCAGGCGGGTCGAAGACCCGGAGTTGCTCGTCGGTGTCGGCAAGTACGTCGACGACATTGCAGTGGACGGCGTGCTGTTCGCCGCCTTCGCCAGAAGCCCGTACCCACATGCGCTGATCCACTCGATCGACGTCACGAGGGCACAGGCGATGCCCGGCGTGGTTGCTGTCTACACCGCTGACGACGTCGACCTGCCGTCGATCCCGCCGCCGTTCGGTGCGCCGATGCACCCTGCAGTGCTCCGTCCTGCGTTAGCAATGACGAGAGCCAGGTACTCCTCAGAGCCGGTCGTGATCGTCCTCGCCGAGACCCTGGCCCAGGCCGAGGATGCGACCGAGGCCGTCGACATCGACTGGGAGCCGATCCCTGCGGTGACCGACATCGAAAAGGCGATCGCCCCTGGCGCACCGCTGCAATTCCCCGAGGTTGGGACGAACCTCGTCATGGGGCTTCGCGACGTCGCGGGTCCCGACCCGCTCGAAGGGGCCGACGTGGTCGTGCGCGGCCGCTTCGAGAACCAGCTGATAGCGGTGGCACCGATGGAGGGCAACTCGATCGCGGTGATTCCAGGCGCCCCAGGAGACGAGACGGAGCTGACGATCTACGTGGCGACACAGATGCCACACCGCATCAGGGACGCGATCTGCGGCGTCTTCGGCATCGATCCCGCGGCGGTCCACGTCATCACGCCGAACGTCGGCGGCGCCTTCGGCGGAAAGATCGGTCTCCCGAGTGAGTACGCAGCCATCATCGCCGCGGCGCGGCTCGCGAATCGCCCCGTCAAGTGGCTAGAGGGCCGAACCGAGAACCTCGTCGGTATGCATGGACGCAGTCAGGTCCAATACGGTGAGCTCGGCTTCAAGCGCGATGGCACGATCGTCGGACTAAAAGCGAGGGCGATTGGAGAATCCGGAGCCTACGGCGGCTTCGGCGGCTCGCTCGTGGTCGGTCCGACGAGGAACATGTCACAAGGGGTCTACAAGATCCCGGTGATCTCCTTTGACGCCGCGGTCTCGATGACCAACACCTCGCCCATCGGGGCCTTTCGCGGTGCAGGCAGACCAGAGGCCGCATCGCTTATCGAGCGTCTGATGGACATGGGTGCCGATGAACTCGGGATCGACCCCGCGGAGCTGCGACGCAGGAACCTCATCCAGCCAGACGCCTTCCCGTATCGAACCGTGACGGGGATGTTGTACGACATCGGCGATTACGAGGTGCCCCTCGACGAGGCGCTCCGCATCGCCGACTACGACGGCCTCCTCGCCGAGCAGAGAGCGCGACGCGAGCGCGGTGACAAGATGCTGCTTGGAATCGGCCTTTCCACCTACGTCGAGATCACCGCAGGTGGCCCTGGCGGCGAGTTCGGCGCTGTCGAGGTGCATCCCGACGGTTCGGCTACGGTGCGTGCCGGGACCGCTGCGAGCGGCCAGGGTCATGCGACAGCTTTCTCCTCGATCGTCTCGGCGTGCCTCGGGATTCCGATCGAGAAGATCCGGTTTCTCCAGGCCGATACCGCACAGGTGCCGCGCGGTGGTGGCACCGGCGGCTCGCGCTCGCTCCAGATCGGTGGTGTCGCGGTAGGTGAGGCGGCAAAGATCGTGCTCACGATGGGACTCGAACTCGCCGCAGAGCTGCTCGAGGCAGACCCGGAGGACCTCGAGTTGAACGCCGAGGGCCACCTTGGCATCGTCGGCGTGCCGTCGCGCTCGCTCAGCTGGGCGGATCTAGCGGAGATCGCACACGAGCGGGGAACCGTGCTGGCGGCTCAGAACGACTTCGTGCCGCCCGGACCGACGTTTCCGTTCGGTGCACACATCTCGGTGGTGGAGATCGACTCCGAGACGGGCCAGGTCCGGCCACTTCGACACATCGCGGTCGACGACGCAGGGAAGGTGCTAAATCCGCTGCTCGTCGGTGGACAGCAGCACGGCGGTCTTGCCCAGGGGCTCTCTCAGGCTCTCTGGGAGGAGTTCCGATACGACGACGACGGCAACCCGGTGACCGGCACCTTCGCCTCCTACGCGATGCCCTCGGCAGCGGAGACCATCACGTATGAAGCCTCCAACACGGAGACTCCGACGCCGTACAACCCACTCGGTGCCAAAGGAATCGGTGAATCGGCGACAATTGGCGCTACACCAGCGGTCCAAAATGCCGTCGTGGATGCATTGAGTCACTTAGGCGTTCGGCATCTCGACATGCCGGCCACGCCCGAGCGCGTCTGGAGGGCGATCACCGACGCCAAGGCTGGACGACTGGCCGACCCGTGGCGTGAGCCTCCCGATGTGTTCTCGACACTGCCCGAGCGACCGCCGCCGACCCCTGCTGACGCCAACGTCGAGACTGCCTAAGTCGAGCCGCGTCACTCACACGGCGTCCGACCCAGCGCAGTCGTTCGATCGCGCCGCGTGGGAGGTCTGCGAGCTCTGAGATTAAGCAAGCCGCCGGATCACTCGCGCTAGTTCGATAGCTGTCGGCAAGTTCGCCGGCGAGCGAACAGCGGTTTAGCGCTTGGGGTGTCGGAGCTACCGAAACCTCTGTCACAACGCCCTCCTAGTATGCCCTTCGTCGCTTCTGCGGCTTCGTCGATTGATCGACCTCTTACTGACGCGCGCTCTTACGCGGCGTCGACTCCGGAGGTGCAATCGTCGTGGGATATCTCGAGAAGCCGGACGTGCGGGCACTCGTCGAACAGCTGAGTCGCGGGGTCGAGCAGCTAGGCGATGCGGGAAAGTGGGAGGAGTTCCTCGCCGCCCAGGCTCGCTTTCACCGGTACTCCTTTGCCAACACGATGTTGATCCTCCAGCAGTGCCCCGACGCCACGACCGTGGCGGGATTCAACACCTGGCGAGGCGCGGGCAGGGTCGTGCGACGAGGCGAGCGCGCCATCTGGATCGTCGCTCCTATTCTCCACCGGCGGATAAAAGCTAGCGCCGAGCCGGAGATAGCGGGCTTTCGCCGCGTCGCGGTGTTCGATCTCTCCCAGACTGAGGGCGACGAACTCCTTACGCTCTGTGCGCCGCTAGAAGGCGGCGACGATCGGGGATGGTTCGAAGTACTTGCCGACGTAGCAATTGCGCTTGACTTCTCCGTCGAGCGATCCGATCTCGCCAACGGTGTCTTCGGGGACTGCACCTACGCAAGCAGGCGCATTCGTGTCGCCTTGACCGCGTCGCCGGCGCAGGCAGTGAAGACGTTGGCACATGAGCTTGCTCACGCACTGCTTCACGAGAACACCGACGATCGACCCTTAGCCGAGCTCGAAGCCGAGTCGGTCGCCTACGTCGTTTGTCAGCATCTCGGGCTCGACACGACGTGCTACTCGTTTGGCTACGTGACCACGTGGGCTGGAGGAACCTCGGTCGCGTTGCGTGCGATAAAGGGATCTTGCACCCGCATCGCCGATACCGCGCGCGTGATCATCGATCTGGCCTTCCCAACAACGCTCTCGGATGGCACCCAGACGGTCCGCGCCGCTTAGATCTGTTCGCCCCCGACGGGTCGCGAGACGAGGTCGCTCGTAAGGTCGCTCACGCGCTGCGCGCCTAGGAGTGCCATCGTTCGTCGGAGACCATTGTCGAAGTGCGCGATGGCGTGATCGACGCCAGCCTCTCCAGCTGCGGCGAGGCCGAAGAGGTAACCGCGGCCGATCATGCAGGCGTCGGCACCGAGCGCGACCGCCTTGGCAATGTCGCTGCCGCGGCGCACTCCGCCGTCACAGATCACGAGGCATCGACCGGCCACCGCCTCGGCAACCGGAGCGACGAGCTCGATGGGCGGCGGGGCGCCGTCGAGTTGACGGCCTCCGTGGTTCGACAGTGCGATCCCGTCCAGGCCCGCGTCAGCCGCGAGCACCGCATCGTCGACGCGTTGGATGCCCTTCAAGATGATCGGACCGCTCCAATTTTCCCGGAACCAGGCGATGTCGCTCCATGCGAGCGTTGGGTCGAACTGGGAGTTGATGTACTCCGAGAGGTTGACCGCGGTCTTGCCATCTTTTCCCTGGGTGCCGCGCATGTTTGCGAACGTGATCGGCTCCGCGCGTAGTAGATCGAGTGTCCAAGAGGGGTGGAGCATGCCGTCGATGAGCGTGTCGACGCCGATCTTTGGCGGCAGCGTGAACCCCCGGCGGACGTCGCGCTCGCGTCGGCCGAGCACCGCAGTGTCGACGGTGATCACGATGGCCTCGTACTTCGCGACAGCTGCCCGATCGAGCATCTCTTTCAGCATTCCGCGGTCGCGCCACACATAGACCTGGAACCAGTTCCTGGCGCCCGGCCCGGTCGCGGCGGCAACGTCTTCGATCGAGCGCGTCGCCATCGTGGACAGCGTGTACGGCAGGCCTGCGCGCTCCGCAGCGCGGGCGACGGCGAGCTCGCCCTGCTGGTCGGCGATCCGGGAGAAACCGGTCGGCGCAAGGATGAGTGGCATCGGAATCGATCGACCGAAGACCGTCGTCGACGGATCCGGAGCGCCCACATCTCGAAGCACGCGGGGCCGAAACTCGATCGCCGAGAAGGCTGAGACGTTGCGCATGCTCGTGTGCTCATCTTCCGCGGCACCGTCGATGTAGTCGAAGACCCCTCCTGGCAGTCGGCGCTTCGCGAGCAGCCGGAGATCCGCGATGTTCGCGGCCGTGGCGAGTCGTCGTTTGGTGCCATTTAGCTCGAACCGCTTGAAGCGAACGACCGACGCCAGCGTGCGAAACGGGTTCACTTGGCACCAGCATCGTCTATCGGCGCGAGCTCGGCCTCGACTGCGAGCTTCTCGATGGTGTCGTCGGCGATGAGCTCGAGCTCCTCGATGCTGCCGGCGTCGCAGAGGTCGCCGTGTGCCTGCGCGACGAGCTCGAGCATCGAGTTCGGCCCGCGGACCAGAACGCGGGCGACCTTTGCGCGCATGCTCACCTTGGCAATGGTCTTGGCATGTCGAACCTCGCCGAGAACGGTTGCTGCCGCGTCGAGGAGCTCGATGGAGCTTCCGCTCTGTTCTGGAATCTCGGAGGTGGACGGCCAACTCGTGGCGTGGATCGATCCGTCATGCCACCACGACCAGGTCTCTTCTGCTGCGAACGGGAGGTAGGGCGCGAAGAGGCGCAACTGGACCGAGAGAGCGAGATCGAGCGCCCGGCGCGCCGACGCCGCCCCATCTCCGGTTCCGTAGGCGCGGGTTTTCACCAGCTCGACGTAGTCGTCACAAAACGTCCAGAAGAACGCCTCGATCCTGTCAAGGGCGCGGGCGTGCTCGTAGTCGGCGAAGGCACTCGTCGCCACCTCGACCACCTCTGCCAGGCAGGCGAGCATCGAGGCGTCGAGCGGGGCCAGCTCAGCAGCGTTGTCGCTCTCCTCGCCGCCGTCACCGACTCTTGAGAGCGCGAACTTCGTCGCATTCAAGAGCTTGATCGCAAGGCGTCGACCGATCGACATCTGCTGCTCGTCGAGCACCGTGTCAACGCCGAGTCGGGCCGACGTCGCCCAGTAGCGGACGGCATCGGTTCCGTACTTGTCGAGGAGGTCGTTCGGCACCACGAGATTGCCTTTGGACTTCGACATCTTCTTGCCATCGGGATCAAGGATCCACCCTGAAATCGCCGCGTTTGTCCATGGCAGCGAGTCATGCGCGAGCTTGGCGCGAACGACGGTCGAAAAGAGCCAGGTACGGATGATCTCGTGCGCCTGCGGCCGAAGATCCATCGGGAAGATCCTGGCGAAGAGCCGAGGGTCGTCGACGTAGCGCCCGGCGATCTCAGGGGTGAGCGACGACGTCGCCCAGGTGTCCATGACGTCAGGGTCGCCGACGAAGCCACCTGGCTGATTCCGTTGTGACTCTTCGTAGCCTCCAGGCACGTCCGACGAGGGGTCGATCGGCAGTGACGACTCCTCCGGCAGGATCGGCACCAAGCCGATATCGCCGTTCTCATCGAGCGGGTACCAGAGTGGAAAGGGCACGCCGAAGTAGCGCTGGCGCGAGATGTTCCAATCGCCGTTCAAGCCTTCCACCCACGATTCGAAGCGTGCGCGCATAAAGGCGGGGTGCCATTTGAGCTCCCGTCCGGCGGCGAGGAGCTCGTCTCGAAGCGGCATCGTTCGCACGTACCACTGGCTCGAAGAGACGATCTCGAGGGGGCGTTCGCCGCGCTCGTAGAACTTGACCGCGTGCATGATCGGCCGTGGCTCACCAACGATTAGGCCACTCTCGCTTAGAAGCTCGATGATTCTGCGCTGCGCCTGCCGCACGGTCTTGCCCTCGAGCTCGGCGTAGGCCTCGGTCGCCTTCTCCGGCGACGCCGAGGGGAACGCCGAGTCACCGAAGTTGACGGTCTCGAAGCGCCCGTTGCGGCCGATCACTGTTCGCACCGGGAGGGAGAGCTCTCGCCACCAGATGACGTCGGTGAGGTCGCCGAACGTGCAGATCATCGCGATTCCAGATCCCTTCTCAGGATCGGCGAGCTCATGGGCGAGCACGGGCACTTCGACGTCGAAGAGCGGCGTGCGCACATTCGTGCCAAAGAGTGGCTGGTAGCGCGCGTCGTCAGGGTGCGCGACGAGCGCGACGCACGAGGGCAACAGCTCCGGGCGCGTCGTCTCGATCTCGACGACACCCGCGCCGTCAGCTCGTGGGAACTGGAGGCGGTGATAGGCGCCGGCGATCTCACGATCCTCGAGCTCGGCCTGGGCGATAGCAGAGGAGTAGTCGACGTCCCAAAGGGTTGGCGCCTCGTGGCGGTAGGCGTGGCCAGCTTCGAGCATGCGGAGGAAGCCCCGTTGTGAGACACGCTGGGCCTCAGGCGAGATTGTCGTGTACTTCAAGCTCCAGTCGACGGAAAGCGCTATTCGTCGAAAGAGGTCCTCGAAGCTCTCCTCGTCAGATTCGGTGAGTTGCCCGCAGAGCTCGACAAAATTCCTCCGCGAGATCGAGACCGGCCGTTCAGGTGGCGTCGCAGGCGGTGAGAATCCTGGGTCATAGGGGAGTGAGGGATCGCATCGCACGCCGAAGAAGTTCTGCACCCGTCGTTCGGTAGGCAGGCCGTTGTCGTCCCAACCGATCGGGAAGAAGACCGCCTTCCCGCGCATGCGCCAGTAGCGGGCGAGGACGTCGATCTGGGTGAAGTTGAAGACGTGGCCGACGTGGAGGGATCCGGAGACGGTCGGCGGCGGCGTGTCGATCGAGTAGACGTCCTCGCGCTCCGCGGTGCGGTCGAAGTGGTGTGTGGCGTTCTCGTCCCAGTACGCGATCCATTTCTCCTCGAGTCCCTCGAGCGCGACTTTGTCGGGTAGTGCGATCGGGCGGCTCGCCGGCGCGTGGTCAAGCGATTGCATGCTCTCTGGGCTCCCTTTTGCCCCGCTGATGGTAGTCATCGGCCTAGTACGGTACTCGCATGCTGCGTTTCTACGACACGGCTGCGGGCGCGGTCATCGACTTTGTGCCTCGCGACGAGGGCGCTGTCAGCATGTATGTATGTGGCCCGACGGTCTACGGGCCTCCCCACATCGGTCACGGGCGCGCGGCGCTCGTCTATGACGTGCTTCGCCGCTATCTCGAGTGGCTCGGCTTCGAGGTCCGCCACGTCTCGAACATCACTGACATCGACGACAGGATCATCGCCCGCGCCAATGCCGAAGGTCGGCCGTGGCGAGAGATCGCGGCCGAGTGCGATGCCGAGTATTGGCAGGCCATGGACGCCCTCGGGGTGCAACGCCCGCACGAGATCCCACATGCGACCGCTTACGTGGCACAGATGATCACCCTCATATCCGAGCTGATCGCGCACGGAAATGCCTACGAGACCGCCGATGGCGTCTATCTCGAGTCCTCGACCGTGGCGAGCTACGGCCTCTTGACCCATCAGTCGCTCGATGACCTGCGCGCCGGTGCACGAGTCGACGTCGTCGAAGACAAGCGGTCCCATATGGACTTCGCGCTCTGGAAGCGCGCCAAGCCCGACGAGCCGAGCTGGCCCTCTCCTTTCGGCGATGGCCGGCCCGGTTGGCACACCGAGTGCGTCGTGATGTCGCTCGAGCTCCTCGGGCAGGGCTTCGACATCCATGGCGGCGGCCTCGACCTCGTATTTCCCCATCACGAGAACGAGCGCGCCCAAGCCGTCGCGCTCGGGCTCCACTTCGCGGCTCACTGGGTGCACAACGGTTTCGTCACGGCGAGCGGCGAAAAGATGTCGAAGTCGCTCGACAACTACCGGACGCTCACCGAGCTCGTCGCCACGGTCGACCCGCGTAGCTATCGGTTGCTCGTGCTTCGATCGAAGTACCGATCGCCGCTCGAGGCCACCGACGACCTTTTCGAGGAAGCGGCGACGGCGATCGGTCGGCTGGACGCGCTCGCGCGACGCTTCGCGCAAGTAGCGGTGAGCGAGAGCGAAGCTGCCGGCGCGCTGCGGTCCGCGTTCATTGCGGCGATGGACGACGACCTCGACACCCCCCTTGCGGTGAGCCGTCTCTTCGAGGCGTTGCGCAGTGCCAACTCTCTTGGTGACGCCGGGGACGAATCCGCGGCGGCCGCACTTGCCGCGATGGTGCTCGAGCTGTTCGCGGCGCTTGGCCTAGAGCCCGCCGACGTCGCTGAGGAAGTGCCTGAGGTCGTGAACTCGCTAGTCCGCGAGATGGACCAGGCGCGATCTGATCGGGAGTTCGCCCGCGCTGATCAGATCCGCGCAGAGCTCGAAGCTGAAGGCTGGCGCGTGGAGAACACCGCGGAGGGGACCCGCATACACCGGGCCGATTTCTAAGCGAGGTCGCGGCTGTTTTTCCCCGACTACCTGGGACATTTTTCTAGGACTTTGTGGCACGAATCGTGGTCGTTTCGACATCGTGCAAAGTGCTGGTATTTTCACGCTGGAGAGTCGCTGGGCTGCAGGTCCTTCTCTCTCGGTTAAGCGCAGTATCGAATGAGAAGGAGGATCGTCGAAGTGGCGACCGGAACTGTTAAGTGGTTTAACGCGGAAAAGGGTTATGGCTTTATCTCCCAAGATGGCGGACAAGATGTCTTCGTTCATCACTCCGCCATCCAGATGAACGGCTACCGCGCCCTCGAAGAGGGACAGGCAGTCGAGTTCGAGGTGCAAGAGGGCCAAAAGGGCCTCCAAGCGGCCAACGTCCACCCGCTGTAACTAACGTCGACGCGTCGTTAGGACGCGAAATGTGCGGACTCGCCGTGCTGGATGACGCTCCGGCACGGCGAGTCCGCGCTCACGTAGCCCGTCAATGCGATTGTGAGTCGCCAAATGAGAGTGCTCGGCGAGAACGGCTTCGATCAAGTTCGCGGACCATGTGCAAAGTAGAATGCCCGGACAATGACTGACCTCCACTCCAGCTCGTCGTCGCGACGCGCACTCATCACCGGTATCACCGGCCAGGATGGCTCCTACCTCGCGGATCTGCTGCTCGAAAAGGGCTACGAGGTCATCGGCTTGGTGCGCCGCTCGTCGACGCTCAGCTTCGAGCGCGTCGCACATATCCAAGACCGCATAACGATCGTGCCGGGTGATCTCCTCGACGAGGTCTCGATTATCGCCGCGCTTCGGGAGTACCGCCCGCACGAGGTCTACAACCTCGCCGCGCAGTCATTCGTCCAGACGTCGTTTAGTCAGCCGGTCTTCACCGGTGAGGCCACGGCGCTTGGCGTGACAAGGGTGCTCGACGCGATCCGACTCGTCGATCCCGAGATCCGCTTCTACCAGGCGAGCTCGTCTGAGATGTTCGGGAAGGTGCAACAGGTTCCCCAGAACGAGGCCACGCCGTTTTACCCCCGTAGCCCGTACGGGGTCGCCAAGCTGTACGGGCACTGGATCACGATCAACTACCGCGAGAGCTACGACCTGCACGCCTCATCGGGGATCTTGTTCAACCACGAGAGCCCGCGGCGAGGCCTCGAGTTCGTGACCAGGAAGGTCACCCATGGCGCTGCGTCCATTGCAGCGGGGACCACGAAGGAGTTGCGGCTCGGCAACCTCGAAGCGCAGCGCGACTGGGGTTTTGCAGGCGACTACGTACGGGCGATGTGGTCGATGCTGCAACAAGACCACCCCTCTGACTTCGTCATCTCGACCGGCGAGACCCATACGGTGCGTGAGCTCTGCGAAGTCGCCTTCGCCAGAGCAGGCCTCAACTACGAGGATCACGTCATCATCGACGACCGGTTCTTCCGGCCGGCCGAGGTCGATCTGCTCGTCGGCGACGCCAAGCGCGCCGAGAGCGTCCTTGGCTGGAAGCCCGAAGTCGGCTTCGGCGAACTCGTCGAGATGATGGTCGATGCCGACATCGAGGCGCTTCGCCGCTGAGCCTTTCGGCTCGTTTGCAACGCAGAATTGGACCCGCTTGGCCATTACCTGGTCGCGGCCCGTAGCATTGGGCGGCTCCTATGGCTCTTGCCGTCCACTTCCGTGACGTTGTCTCCCTGGCGGGACGATTTCCGCTCCTTAGCGGAGCGACGATTGACGTCGCCGATGGCGAGGTCGTCCACCTTCGCGGACCGAATGGTGCCGGCAAGACGAGCCTCCTGCGGGCGCTTGCCGGGCTGTTGCCAGTTGACTCCGGTGAGGCCATCGTGCTCGGGCACGATCTGAGGAGCGATCCGCGTGCCGTCAGGCGGGTCATCGGCCTGCTCGGCCACTCGACCTTTCTTTACGACGATCTCTCGGTGGAGGAGAACCTCCGCTTCGCGCTGACCGCCTCGCATCAGCCGATTGAACGCGCAGCAGGGGCGATCGACCGTCTCGGCCTCGGCGGACGTCTGGCAGCTACGCAGGTGAGCAAGCTCTCCGCGGGCCAGCGTCGGCGCTGCGCGCTGGCGGTGCTGCTCGCCAAAGCCCCGCGGCTCTGGCTCTTAGATGAGCCGCACGCGGGCCTTGACCCTGAAGGCCGCGAGCTGGTCGACGATCTGATCAAAGAGGCACGCGATGCAGGCGTCACCATCGTGCTCGCCTCTCACGACCTCGAGCGGATGGCGCCGATCGCGGACCGCGTCGTCGAAGTGGTTGGTGGTCGGTTGAGCGCCGGTGTGGCTGCCGAGGCAAAGGGTGGCTTCCATGTGGCATGACGCGCTCTTGGTGATGGCCAAGGACCTCCGCGTCGAGCTCCGCTCGCGGGTCTCGCTCAACCAGGTGGTGCCTTTCGCGCTCGCCGTGCTTGTGCTCTTCGGCTTGGCGCTCGGCCCGAACCTCCATTTGCTGGCCTCCGAAACCGCCGGTCTTGTCTGGATGGCGGTGCTGTTCTCTTGCGTGCTCGGCGTCCAGCGCAGCTATGCGATCGAGTCGACGGATTCGTCGAGAGACGGGCTCAGACTCTCCGGACTCGATCCCGCCGGCGTCTTCCTCGGGAAGGCAGGAGCGCTCGCCGTGCAGCTGTTCGCGCTCGAGATCGTGTTAGCGCTCGTCGCGTCGATTCTCTACGGCGCACCGCTTACCAACGCGCTCGTACTCCTTGTTACCTGCGTCGTCGCGACGATCGGTCTCGCTGCGGTCGGAACGTTCTACGGAGCGCTCGCCCTCGGGGCGCGGGTGCGCGAGACGTTGCTCCCGCTGCTTTTCTTCCCCGTCGTTGCTCCGGTGCTGATGGGGGCGATGAAGGCCTGGCAGGCCGGGCTCGCCGGAACGCCGGGGAAGGCTGACGGGTGGCTTGAGCTGCTCTTGGCCTTTGCGGTCGCCTACGGCGCGATCGGCACTGTTGCGTTCGGCCCGCTGCTGGAGGATGGATGATTACCACCGTGTCGCCCGAAGCTAGAACGCCTCCCGAGACCAGACGCCCGGTAGGTGAACGGGCGCTTCGCGTCGTCGGCGTGCTCGCACTAGTCGGGATCGTGCTCACGATCTGGCTTGGGCTGTGGGTCACGCCGCCGGACCAGTTCATGGGCAACTGGGTGCGGCTGCTTTACGTCCACCCGCCGATGGCGTGGGTCGCGTTCCTCGCCTACGGACTCGCGTTCATCGCGAGCCTCGCGTATCTCTGGCCGAGGACCAGAAGTGCGATCTGGGACCGGCTCGCCGGCGCGTCGGCCGAAGTCGGCGTCGTCTTTACGGGTCTGACGCTCGTCACCGGTTCGATCTGGGGGCGGCCAACGTGGGGCACCTGGTGGACCTGGGATCCGCTGCTCACGACCACGGCGCTGCTCTTCGTGCTCTATCTCGGCTACCTCGCCATACGGCACGTGCCCGGAAGCGACGAGGTACGTGCCAAGCGCAACGCGATCGCGGCGCTGGTCGCATTCGTCGACGTACCGGTCGTGTACTTCTCCGTCTACCTCTGGCAGAGCCTGCACCAGACGCCGTCGATCCTCAACCTCACCACCAGAAAGACGACGATCCACGGTTCGATGGCCTGGACGATGTTGCTTGGCTTTTGCTCCTTCACGCTGGCGTTCATCTGGCTCGTCGCCCAGCGCTACCGGCTCGCTGGGCTCGAAGCCAGGGAAGAGTCGCACGGACTCGAGATCGCGCTCGTCGAGCGCCGCCTAGAAGGTGGCAGATGAACGGTTACGTGATCGGCGGCTACCTGGTCGTGATGATCTCACTCGGGACGTATGCGGTCTTCCTGGTCGGACGGCTTCGCGCCGCACGACGCCGGCTCACGGCAACGCTGCCGGACGCGGAGGAGCGGGCAACCGATGACACGGGCTCGTTTAGATGAGCGTCGACGAGAGCGACCGGGCGAACCCAGCTCCCCCGGTCACGGGGCAGGCAGGCGCTTCGCCAGATGTGCTCCGCGTCCCGCAGGTCGCGCCTCGCGATCTGGTTCCAGCGGCGATAGCGACACGCCGTCGACACGCGATGTCGCGTCTCGGAGTGGTAGGCGTCGTGCTTGCAGTGGCGCTCGGGTTTTTGATCTACAAGGCGATCTCGTCGGCCGTCGTCTACTTCAAGACCGCCCAGGAGGCGCTAGCGGCGCGAGGGTCGCTCGGCGACTCGACGTTCCAGATCGAGGGACTCGTGGTGAAGGGATCGATCGAGCGGGACAGCCAAGGGTCGGTCACATCGTTTCGGATCTCGTCTGGACAGTCGACCGTGGCTATTACCAACTCCGCCGCCCAGCCGGCGCTGTTCCAGCAGAACGTCCCGGTCGTTCTCGTCGGCCACTTCGTCGGTGCGACGAACACCTTTGCCTCGCAACAGATTCTCGTGAAGCACTCGAACTCCTACATCGCGGCCCATCCGAATCGAGTCCGCGCGCCCAATGGCTCGGTCCGTTAGCCCGCGCCAGGTGAGCTGGTGAACGGCTTCGTCGGCCACGTCGGTGTGCTGCTCGGCTTACTCGGCGCGCTCGCCGGCATGGCCTTTATCGGACGTGGGCTCCGTCGAGACGATGCGGCCCTTGTGCGGCGCGGTATCACCGTCTCTTTTCTGCTTCTCGGTGGGGCGATTCTCGCGACGATCGCGATGGAGCACGCGCTCATCACGCACGATTTCTCACTCGCGTTCGTCGCGGAGAACAACGCTCGAGAGACTCCGTTGTTCTTCACGGTCACGGGAATGTGGTCCGCGCTGCAAGGCTCGATTCTTTTGTGGGGGTTGATTCTTTCCGGCTACCTCGTGGTCGTCG
>DATCDR010000025.1:0-2927 GCA_036510575.1 Acidimicrobiales bacterium
CCGGTCGAGAGCCCTACGAAGAGTCCGATCGCGGCAAGCTTTCGCACCCAATCGATCGAGTCTCTCGGCCGGATGACGGTCTTCCTGTTCAACAGCTCGGCGCCGTGGCCGGTTTCGAAGATCGGCGGAATGAAGCCGTCCTCGAGGTTTCGAAGGCCATCGACCATCTCGCCGGCAGGAGGCTCCACGGCCCACACCTCAATAGCTGGGTTCTGCTCCTTGAGGAAGCTTCCAACGCCGAGCAGCGTGCCGCTCGTGCCAAGGCCTGCGACGAAATGCGTCACCTCGGGGCAGTCCCGCCAGATCTCTGGTCCGGTGTGCTCGCGATGCGCGCGCGGATTGGCCTCGTTCCCGTACTGGAAGAGAAACACCCAGTCGGGATGCTCTGCAGCTATCCGTTCAGCCATCCGGACTGCACCGTTCGAGCCCTGCGATCCAGGGGAGGTGATGATCTCGGCCCCAAAGATCGCAAGCAGCTGGCGCCGTTCGATCGAGACGTTCTCGGGCAGCACGACCTTTAGGTGGTACCCCTTAACCGAACAGACAAGCGCCAGGCCGATGCCGGTGTTGCCAGACGTCGGTTCGATCAACGTCGCGCCGGGTTGGAGCACGCCTCGTCGCTCGGCATCTTCTATTAGCGAGAGCGCGATTCGATCCTTCACGGATCCACCCGGATTCACGCCTTCGAGCTTGAGCACGATCCGGACATCAGGCTTCGGGCTCAGCTGCGACACGTCCACCATTGGCGTATTGCCGATGAGGTCGAGAACGCTCTTGGCGACTACCACCTTGTGGAAAATCGACCGCTCACGCGGTCGCGCCTCCGGCAACGGCCGGCAGAATCGAGATCACGTCCGATGAGGTGACCGCCGTGTCGAGATTGTCGAGATAGCGCACGTCGTCATCGTTCACGTAGACGTTGACGAAGCGATGGAGCGACCCGTCGCCGGTGAGGACCTGGTCGGAAAGTCCCGGGTACGAGGTGACGAGCTGCGACAAGATCTCGCCCACCGTCGCGCCCTCGAGCGCGACCGAGGCTTGGCCGTCAGCGGCTGGTCGCAGCAGGGTTGGCAAGCGAAGTTCGACTGACACAAAGCCTCCGAGATGGGATCAAAAGGTAAGTTCCATCCTACGGCTGAATTCCTGACTCCGCAGGTCTGAATTCCAAGCGAGGCCCGACGAAGGTCGCTCCGGGGCCGGTCTCAGGCGTGGTCGAGAACCTGCTCCTCGACAACTTCGCCCTGCTCAATGCGGTAGGACCGGATCGAGGGGGCCTGATGGCGCAGTGAGACGATCGCGTAGTGCCAGCTCGGATCAGGGGCCTGCGCAACGTCGGTCGGTGAGGGATACGGGTCCGTGTGGGTGTGGGAATGAAAGACCCCGATGACATCCAAGCCCGCTTCCTCAGCGGCCCGGTCAGCCCGCAAGAAGTCAAGGGAGTCAACTGCGTAGAGCCTCGAAGACGCGGCCGAGTTTCGAGTGGGTACGACCCGGAGCACGTGTCCGCCCTCGCTATGCCCGATGAGCAGGCCACAGCCCTCGAACGGCAGCTCGCGCAGGCAGTGCGCTGTCATCTCGTCTCGCAGCTGACGCGAGATCACGAGTATCGAAGTCGGGGCGGACGCCATCGAGATGGGAGGCTACCGTGTCGTTCCATGTCCCCGAAGGCGCCGACTCCTACCGCCTCGCGTGGCACCGCCACCTCCTCGATGCGCGGCAGGCCAGACGCCGGACCGCCTATCCGTAAGGTCGCCCAGAATCGTCGAGCTCGCCACGACTACGACATCCTCGAGGTGTTCGAGTGCGGCATCGAGCTTCGTGGCTCTGAGGTGAAGTCCCTCAGGCTCGGCCAGGGGAACATCCAAGAGGCCTTCGCGCGAATCGACGACGGTGAGATCTGGCTCGTGCAATCCCGCATCGCGCCCTACGAGTACTCCAACGGCTTCGGTGCCGTCGACGCCGAGCGACGCCGGAAGTTGCTACTTCACCGACGCCAGATCGACGAGCTGCGCGGCAAGATGACACAACAGTCGCTTACGCTCGTGCCGCTCTCTATCTACTTCAAGGAGGGTCGAGCCAAGGTGGAACTCGCGCTCGCGAAAGGTCGCCATAACTACGACAAGCGGCGTGCACTCGCTGAACGCGATGCCAACCGCGACACCGAGCGAGCGATTCGCGAGTTTCAGCGGCGTTAAATCTTCGCCGATCCCAACCTCGGAGGCGGTAGAATCGAATTTTCTCCGGGGCGGTCCCGGGGAGCGACACGGGGGTGACAGGCTTCGACTTTGGTCGTCGATATGGGAGAAGCGAGCCGTGGTCTCCGGAGCCACGTTAAAGAGCCGGAAACCAAAACAAATGCCGAGCCACAGCTCGCGCTCGCTGCCTAAATAGCAGCGACGTCTGCCCGGCCCCAGCCTTACGGGTCGGATCCAGGCGACATCTAGTAGGGCTTACCTCGTTGACATCGCCAATGTGACGATGAGGGACACCTCAGTTGGCTGGGATCCTGCGCCGGGGCCGATGGCGAGGCGGGATCTGAGATTTCACCGTCGGATGCGCTCGGAGAAGGCCCATTGAGAAGCTGAAGGACGCGGGTTCGATTCCCGCCACCTCCACCATAGGAAAGTATCATCCACCAGGTATTTTGTTATTCACAGGGAGCCTGATGACGCGGTCGTGACGCGGCGTGACGCGAGCGCGCCGGCCATTCGAGGACTATCACGGCGAATTTCGGGGACCTCCGGCTAATAAGGGTCCGCGGATCAGAACCCTCGGGTTACGCGCCGCTAGGTGGCTGGTGTTGAACGAGTGCCCAATGTGAGGATCGGGCCTTCGTCGACAGCCGAGCGTGCCTCGCATGTTCCGGGTGGCAATGCCCGCGATGATGCCAACGCGGGCAATTCGTAGCAAGACGTAGAGCCTTCGGG
>DATCDR010000026.1:0-13444 GCA_036510575.1 Acidimicrobiales bacterium
TCAGGGCTTCACGGCACGAAGACGCTGCTCAGCCACGTGAGACCGTGTCAGGAAGGTGTTCCGTGGGGGGAACTTCGGCCTAACGGCGACGTCAATCCCTATGGCGTCGCTGTCGTACCAGCGAGCGAGGGCACGCTGGTAAAGGGCGACACGCTCGTTAGCAACTTCAACGATAAGGGGAACGTCCAGGGCACCGGAACGCCGATCACGCAGATCTCGCCCTCGGGAGTGGCGACAACCTCCTCGAAGATCGGTCCGTTGTCGACGAAGACATGCCCGGCGCGGTCGGGCTCACGACCGCGCTCGCCGTGCTGAGTGGTGGCGGGTCGTCGTCGGGAGTCTGCCAGCTGGAAAGGGAGGTGCCCTCCCCAATCTCAACCCGGCTGGATGTCTCATCGTGTTGAACAGCAGTGGTTCAGTCGCCGAGACCTGGTCGAATCCGAACATCGACGGCCCGTGGGACATGACCGCGGTGGCGACGAGCACCGGTGCCGACCTCTTTGTTTCGAACTCCCTTAGCCGCCCGACGAGTAAGAAGGTCACTTCGCCGAGCGGGCTTTGCACGGTGGTCCGCGTTGATGTGTCCCTGGTCTCCGGCCATTTGCCGAAGATGATCAGCTCAACGGTTGTCGGAACGGACTGCCTCTGGAAGGCCAACAAGGCCGCATTCATTCAATCGCCGACTGGTGTGGCCCTTGGGCACAACGGCACGCTCTATGTCGCTGAGACCGTCGACAGTCACATCACCGCGATTCCGAATGCGCTGTCACGCACGACCGCAGTGAAGGACACGACGAGCACCCTCACGACGGGTGGGTCGCTGAACGGCCCGCTCGGGCTTGTCGTTGCGCCAAACGGTGATCTCATTGCGATGAACGGCAACGACGGCAACGCCGTCGAGATCACGACCGCTGGCCGTCAGATCGCAACGGTCACGTTGGTAAAGAACGGGGCAGGCGATCTGTTCGGCGCCGCGATCGCGCCGAATGGCCGCGGATTGCTGTTTGTAAACGACGGTACAAACGCGCTCGATCTCGTAACTGTGAGGTAGTACCAGGACGCTGTACTGGCGTAGTCCACCTCCGCTGAGCAGACTCCAAAGACGGATCCGGCACTCGCCGTCGCGGGTGGCTATTCGGTGGACGGATCTGCGAGGATGCGCGCATGACCAACACCGGCTCCCCACTCAATCGCGACGGTGCGATCGACCTTCCCGATGGCGCATCTGGGACGCTCGATGCTCGGTCGTTGCAGGAACTCGCGGCGTTCGGGGAAGAGCGGGTCGTAGCAGCGGGCGATGTCTTGTATCGCCCGGGCGACGAGTTCATTGAATTTCTGGTGGTGCTCGAGGGCACCGTCGACGTCATTCGGCCTGATGTCGAGGGCGAGTCCTTGATCACGACTCATGGCGCGGGGCGTTTCGTCGGCGAGCTGAACCTGGTGACGGGGCAGCGTGCCTACCTCATGGCCCGAGTGAGTCAGCCGGGCCGAGTTCTTGCGATACCGGCGCTCGAGTTCCGACGGCTGATGCACGGACGGCCGGAGATCGCCGCCACGATATTCGCTGCACTCATCGCGCGGCGTGAACTGTTGCAAGCGGGCGAGGGTGCGCTCGCGATACGGATCGTCGGGTCTCGATTCTCCGCTGACGCAATGGCGCTTCGGTCCTTCGCGGCGCGAGCCCGTATTCCTCACACGTGGATCGATATTGAGGACGACGACGACGTCGACACGCTGCTCGCAGGAGTGGGGTTCCAGACGAGCGATACGCCGATCGTGATCACGACGACCGGGGTACTGCGTCATCCGACGTCTGGTGACTTCGCCGAGCATCTCGGGCTCACGTTCCATCAAACCCCCGGTTACCTGTTCGATCTCGTGGTCGTGGGGAGTGGTCCCTCGGGGCTCGCGGCCTCGGTTTACGGCGCGTCCGAGGGGCTCGACACGATCTCACTCGACGCGGTAGCAGTTGGTGGGCAGGCTGGTGCTAGCTCGCGAATCGAGAACTACATGGGCTTTCCTCAGGGGATCTCGGGTGAGGACCTCGCGGCGCGCGCCGCAATCCAATCTGAGCGCCTAGGGGCCCGTTTGTACGCGCCCTGCGTCGCTACAGGTCTGCGAGCCGAGGATGGGTTTCAGGTCATCGAGCTTGCCGACGGCAGCGAGATCCCCGCCCGCGCAGTGATCGTGGCGTCGGGTGCTCGATACCGGCGCCTCGCGGTGCCAGATCTCGAGCACTTCGAAGGCGTTGGCGTCTACTACGCCGCTACCGACCTCGAGGCGCGGATCTGCACCGATCTACCAGTTGTCGTAATCGGCGGTGGAAACTCCGCTGGACAGGCCGCGATCTATCTCGCGGGTCGAGCGAGCCACGTTTCGCTCGTGATCCGAAGCGGCGACCTCGCTCGCACGATGTCGCAGTACCTCATAGAGCGGATCGACGCCGATCCGAACATTGGCGTGCTCCCAGACACCGAAGTGCGTGAGCTAACAGGTGCTGGTCGCCTCGAGCACCTCACGCTCGAACACGTGCCCACAGCCAAGCGTCGGACTGTCGCTTGTTCGGGACTGTTCTGCTTCATCGGCGCCGAGCCGGCAACCTCGTGGCTCGGTGACGTGCTCGAACGGGACTCGAAGGGCTTCATCGTCACTGACCGATCGCTGCCGGATTCCATCGCCAGCGGACCGCGATTTGTGACGCGGACTCCACTGCCGTTCGAAACCTCGGTGCCAGGAGTCTTCGCGGTCGGCGATGTGCGGAGCGGTTCGATGAAACGGGTAGCTGCCGCAGTCGGCGAAGGGTCGAGCGCGGTGCGCTCCGTCCACGAGTATCTCACCTTCACGGTCTGAGCTCGGGACCTGTTACCTCGTTCGTCCGTCGATTCCAGATTTTTCCTAGTGTGCGGTTTCGAGGCGCGTGTGCAGCGCGTACGTGCCGGTCCGGGCGACTGAGTTGCCGCTGACCTCCTCAGGGTATGGGGCAGTTCACACCCGCTGTTGGCGACCTCTGATGATTTCGGCGAAGTGGAAAGCATGAGGCCGAAAAGCGCGGCGAAGGTGAGATCGACAACGGCCGCCCCATTTCCGCGAAACGTCGCGAACAATCCACCCACGAATCGCCTCCCAGAGACTGGGCTCAACAAGATGCAGCGTGATAGCCATAGAATCGGTGATGGCAGGTGTATCGGACTTTCGAGAAGACCGGTGCCTACATCCGTCAAGTTGAGCGAGCCACTTGGGTGGAGAAGCGGACTGAGATCCAGTCCGAGTCGAGAGCAGCAAGAGGTCTTCACACGGGAGTCCGGTTCCACCGGGCTGAGAGGGGAGCTGAAAGCTTCCGACCGTTTCACCTGATCCGGGTCATGCCGGCGGAGGGAGTTCGAATTGTTAGGCCGCCTCCACGTAATCACCGACAACCGGTTCGGCCGCGACCCTCGCTTGGCCGTCCCGGTAGCGCTCGACGGAGGAGCCGACGTCATCCAGGTGCGCGTCAAGGGCTGGACGGACCGCCGCCTGCTCGAACTGACCGAACAGGTCGTCGCCTGGTGCGAGCAGTACGGAGCGGCGTGCATCGTCAACGACCGGGTCGATGTTGCTCTCGCTTCTCGAGCCGGAGGCGTCCACCTGGGAGCGGACGATCTGCCGGTGTCTGTGGCGCGCCGTCTTCTCGGTTCTCAGGCCTTCGTCGGCGGGACTGCTCGTGACGCTGCAACGGCGCGGGCTCTGGTCGCCGCAGGCGCCACATACCTTGGCGTCGGTCCATGCTTTGCCACCGTCACCAAGGCAGGGTTGCCCGACCCGATCGGCCTAGCAGGTGTGGCTGCGGTGGCCGTCGCCGTTGACGTTCCCATTATCGCAATCGGGGGCATCCGGGTCGGCCAGATCGCCGAGCTGCGAGCAGCCGGCGCTTACGGGGTAGCCGTAGTCGACGCAGTTTCTGGAGCCGACGATCAAGCCGGCGCTGTTCGGGATCTGAGTCGAGCACTGGCGAGTATCCCGTGACGGGCGAGTTGCGCCTCGATTACCCCGACGTACTCGTGGTGGGAGCTGGGGTAATCGGTATGGCGGTGGCGTGGCAAGCCGCGTCAGCGGGGCTTTCGGTGGTCGTCTGCGATCCCGACCCGGGTCGAGCCGCGTCGTGGGCGGCCGCAGGCATGCTTGCACCGATCACGGAAGCGTCGCTCGTCGAGGCGCCAGGGACGGCGCTCAGGCTCGTCTCAGCCCGAATGTGGCCAGAGTTCGCCGCACGACTCCACGACGAGACCGGGGTAGACGTCGGGCTGCGTGACGAGGGAACGCTCGCCATCGCGTTCGACGACGACGACCGCCGCCACCTCGAAGAGCTGGCCGGGGTCCATCGTCTCCTTGAGCTGGAGAGCGAATGGCTTGGTGCCAGCGACTGCCGCGCTTTAGAGCCTTTGCTCAGCCCTCGAATCCGGGGTGGTCTGCGGGTTGCGGGCGACTGGCAGGTTGACAATCGGGCGCTCGTTGCCGCCCTGATCGCGGCGATGACCGCTCGCGGCGTCGATGTTCGCGGTTGCTCGGTTCGTACTCTGACGGGAAGTGAGGACAGGATCACCGGTGCCGAGCTCGACGATGGCAGTATCGTCGTCGCCCATGCCGTAGTGGTTGCGGCCGGCCCATGGTCTCCTGCGATCGCCGGATTGCCCGACGCGGCCCGGCCTCCGGTCCGTCCTGTAAAAGGCGACATCATTCGCCTGCTCGGGAACGCTGAAGATCCGATCTTGACCCGGTCGATTCGGGCTGGCGTCCGTGGAAAGGACGTCTACCTGGTGCCTAGGCACAACGGCGAGGTGGTGATCGGCGCGTCCGTCGAGGAGGCAGGCTTTTCCACCGCGGTGCGCGCCGGCGCGGTTTTCGAGTTGTTGCAGGCCGCGGTAGCTGTCGTGCCTGCCGTGGCCGAGCTCGAGCTCGTCGAGTCCATCGCGCGGCTTCGCCCGGCAAGTCCTGACAATCTGCCCATCCTTGGCAGCACCTCGGTACCGGGATTAGTGCTTGCCACCGGTCATCATCGCAACGGGGTGCTGCTCACTCCCGTCACCGCCGAGGCGATTACGGCCGTGCTCTGTGGGCTTGAGCTCCCGGAAGTGGCTGCTCCGTTCACTCTGGCCAGGTTCACGTGATCGATCTGATTCTGAACGGCGAACCCTGCCAGCTGGCAGATGGCGTCACAGTTGGCGCGGTAGTGGACGAACTCGGCCTCGGGCGGCGAGGTGTTGCTGTAGCGGTCAACGAAGAGGTAGTCCCGCGCAGCAGCTGGGACGGAACGTCGCTAGCGGACGAGGACCGGGTAGAGATCCTGAGCGCCGTCCAAGGAGGTTGTTAGATGGACGACCAGTTCGAGATAGCGGGCGTCACTTTCACGTCCCGGCTCATACTCGGCACCGGCGGTGTGCCAAGTATGACTGTGCTGGAGGAGGCCATCCGAGCGTCTGGTACCGAGATGGTCACTGTCGCCCTGCGCCGGGTAACCGCCGGCGTGCCCGGCTCGGTGCTCGACGTTTGTGACCGGACCGGAGTTCGGGTGCTTCCGAACACCGCCGGATGCTTCACCGCCCGAGACGCCGTCCGGACGGCGCTCGCAGCCAGGGACGCGTTCGAGACCGACTGGGTCAAGCTCGAGGTGATTGCCGACGACCGCACCCTGCTGCCCGATTCGATCGAACTGCTCGCAGCCGCCGAGCAGCTAGTCGGTTTGGGGTTCGTCGTGTTCCCGTACACCAACGACGACCCCGTGGTGGCGCTGCGTCTGGCCGAGGTCGGCTGCTCGGTGGTCATGCCGCTTGGCGCGCCGATCGGGAGCGGGATGGGGATCCGCAATCCGTACAACTTGGCGATCATCCGCGAGCAGGTTTCTATCCCAGTCATCCTCGACGCGGGGATCGGCACCGCGTCCGACGCTGTGCAAGCGATGGAACTTGGCTGTGACGGAGTGCTGATCGCCTCCGCGGTGACGAGAGCTCGTGACCCAGCTGCGATGGCCGAGGCGATGGCACATGCCGTCCGAGCAGGGCGTCTGGCGTCCCAGGCGGGGCGGATCCCGCGCCGTTTGTATGCGCAGGCGAGCACCAGCATGGACGGGCGTCCCGACTTGTGATCGAGCGGCAGCCACCTGGTCTCCCTCCCCTCCTCGTAGTTACAGATGCTCACCAGACCGCCGGGCGGGCCCTGGTCGAGGTCGTGGGCGAGGCGATCTCGGGGGGCGCTCGTGCCGTGCTGTTGCGGGAGAAGGATCTGCCGCACGACGTGCGTGCTGAGCTCGCCCGGTCGCTCTACGCCCAATTGGAGGCGGTCGGCGGAGTGCTCCTCGTCGGGTCAGATCCGACCCTGCTCGCCCACGGAGTTCACCTCGCAGCGGCCGATCTGGCTCCGGCAGGGACTTCTCGACTGCTCGGGCGATCGTGTCACAGCAGGGACGACGTAGCGCGCGCCGAGGCCGAGGGGTGCTCGTATGCCACGTTGTCACCCATGTTCGCGTCCGCTTCCAAACCCGGCTACGGGCCGGCACTCGCGCTCAGCTCGCTCTACGCGCTTCCACTGCCCACCTTCGCGCTTGGGGGAGTCGATGCCACGAACGCGGCTGAGTGCCTCGCTAGTGGGGCGAGGGGGGTCGCGGTGATGGGAGCGATCATGCGCGCCGCTGATCCCGCCGCTGTCACAGCAGATATCCTCAAGGCGGTCGGCGCGGCGCTCGGGTGACACCGTAGGTTCATCGAGGCTCCGCCAGGAGCACCTCGTGCGTAGAGCTCAAGGGGTTGGGGCGTTCGCGTCCTCGTGTTCGAACATATCGAGCCGAACGGCGCGCGAGCGCCGCAGCCTGAACAACAAGGCGTACGTCAATGCGGCGATCGTCATGCCGGCGAATACGCTGAAATCCGCGCCCTCGCCCGGCAGATGGCCGCCGAGCGCGAAGTTCGCAGCATGGAGCCAAGCTGGCATCTGAAAGTCACCAGCCAGGCATTCGATTGCGGCCATCATGCCGGCGACCTGCGCCAGAACGCCAGGCCAGGAGATGCCGCGCGATCCGTAGTACGGCGAGCGTGCGTCACCTTGTTGAAGCCCGTGTGGCGAGTAGCGAAAGCGACGAAGCACCCAGTCTGTTAGGAAGATCGCGACCCATGGCGCGATCCACACGACGACGAGATCGACGAAGTCCTTGAGCAACGTGGAGAAGGACGAGTCGAACACCGCGTAGCTCGTGAGACCGAGGCAGATCGCCGTGTCGACGAACACGGCTTGCCAGCGAGGGATCCGAATCCCGAGCGCCTGTAAGGTGACGCCTGAGGAGTAGAGGTCGAGACTGTTCACTGCGAATAGCTGCACGATGGCGACGAGCAGGAACGGCGTGACGAAGCCAGTCGCGAAGATGTGGACGTGCGGGGTCACGAACGCTTGAAACGGGTCCCCTCCCGCGAGTGCTCCGGCGGTGTAGGTGCCGACGGCACAGCCGAGGAGCATCAAGGCGATCTGTGGGAGCGCCGTTCCGGCGACTACCCAGCACACGATCGAGCGCCGGTTCGACCCGCTTGGCAGGTAACGGGAGTAGTCGTTGCCGCACTCGGCCCATCCAAGACCAGACAGCACGATGACGAAGGCGAGTCCACCCATGAACGTTTCCCAGCCGGCGCCGACATGGTTGACCGAGAGGTCGGCGTGGTGGAGGGTGAATATGGCGAGAAGCACGTAGAGCGCGAGAAATGGCAGCGTGAGCCAGCGCAGCGCCTTGACAACGGAGGCATGTCCGAGGAGCGGAAGGACGAGCTGAATAGCAGCTGCACCTACGATCAGCGCGATACGAAGTGGTGTTCCGGGTACGAGACCGGCGCGTATCGCGAGTGCCTCGCCGGCGAAGACGATGAGAATGAGACCTTCGGTCTCAAAGCCCACCATCGTCAGCCAGTTGAAAAGGGCCAGTAGTCGCGAGCCACGTGGGCCAAAGCTCGCTCGATTGATGACGAAGGTCGTGGTGCCGGTGGTCGGTCCCTGTAGGCTCGCCAACCCGAGAAGCACGTAGGAGCAGTTCCCGAGCACGGTGAGGATCACGGCCTGAGCGAAGTCGAACCCGAAGGTCATGAGTACGACTCCGTAGACGAAGTTCTCTACTTGCAGGCTCGCTCCGGCCCACATTCGAAAGAGGTCCCGCGGCTTTGCCCAGCGCTCACGCTCGGGAACAAAGTCGATGCCGCGGCGCTCGAGACGGAATGCTCGATCGTCGGTCGCGACGCTGTCGACCACTGCGCTGGTCAACTCAGTCTCCAACCCGGCGAGCTCCACCTCGAACGCCAGACAAGAAGGCGCAGAGTGCGACGACGCTTCATGGATCTCCCTCCGCCGGAATTACCCGGATCAGGTTCGACGGTCGGCGCACTCGTGCGTACACGCAGCGCCCTCTCAGCCTGGTCGGTCCAAGCTCCCGTAGTGCTGTGCTCACCCTCGCGCTCGACCATCACTCGCGTCAAGGAGTTTGCTCGAGCTGACCTTGCGCTCGAACGCATGTACTTCCGGATCGGGCGCTCCCCGGAAGCGGAGACGCCAATTCTTCTCACTCTGACCAATGAAACTTGGAGTCGAGCGGTCTACTTTGCTGCGACTGATGTGTGAGGAAGCGCGCAGCGGGCCATTAGAAATAGTGGCCTTTACATGAACTTTCATAGCCGATGACTACTGGCAGATGCCGTTGTTCGGCGAGCGATGTACCGACAAACCCGGCCGGAAGGCACGGCGGCGTAGCAGCTTGTTCTTCGGTAAGGAATCGTGCTTCGTACCAGATGCAGCGCGCTACTTATGATTTCCATCGGCACCCTCTCTATGAAAACTCAAGAGCGCTATATGCATCTGAGGGCACTTTCATCTTGGGTAGCCGCAATGCTCTTCCTCGCATTCCCAGTGGCGAGGTTCGCCTCTCGGGTGGCGAATGTGGCCGTTACCAACTCGGGTGGGACTGTCCTGCTGATGTCACCCGGAGGAACCGCCGAGTGACCGAAGTCCGGCGGGCAGACCATCACGGTCACCTTCAAGCAAGGCCGCGCTCGGCTCGAACAATGGGGCTGCAGGGCCCCACATCGTCGAGGAGTGCCAGGTAGCCGAGCAGCCTGGTCGTGCCGCGCCGAGATACTCCGACGTTGTCGAGACGGCAACCATCCCCTAGGGACGACCTCGATCGTGTCTCCGCTCCGGTGGCGGCAACGACGAATGCTCATGCGACGTACTCGGTTGGAAGCCGGTTGACGGGCGTAAGCCCTATCCAAATCGCGACCCCGACCACTTCGCTGATCTGGAGTTGGCGCTCGTTCGGCTGCGCGTGGAGTGACTAATGGTGACATCGAGCAAACTGATGCCGGTTATTTACCGCGATTTAACGATTCCCCTTTCGGGCGTTCAACTCGGCCTCCTAGCATCTCGGGTACTCGGAATTTCGGTATGTAGCAACCGTTCATATACCCATAATCCGGGACAGGGAAAAGCCACAGCCGACACCCAATATGCAGAAACGTCCGGCATCGACCGTCGGTCTGCGCGATGAACCAGCCGTATAACTCGGAGCGACGTTCGTGTGCTCCCAGGTCCCGAAGATCGATTCGATGTCGTGTCAGAGAAAGAGAACAGAGCGACCTTATGACCGAGTACAACGCAGCGGATCTCCTCAGTCGACTTCGAGCCGAACGTACGGGCATCCTCGAGGCCCGCAAGGAGCTTCTTAAGCGTCGTTCGTCCGGCACAGGTGCTGGTGTCCCGGAGACAGCTGCGACGACCGAGTCCGGAGAGGTGGTGCGGAGGGTTGACGTGTCGCACGGCGACGGGGCCGATTTTTTGAACGCGACACTCGAGGCTGACGCCGAATTAGATGACAGTGTCACGGAGCGGTACGACACGGAAGTGCTCCCTGACGAGGAACTTAGCCTTCTCCGTGCGATCAGAACGAAGGCTGACCGGGTGGAAGCGAGGCTCGAGTCGCTCCAGACGTGGGTGACGGAGACTCGATCGTGGATAGAAAGCTTCGAGACGGCTCATAGAACTCAGGCCGATCTTGGAAGGATCGTGCTCGAGTCACAGGCTCGGATCGACATGCACACGAAGGCAGCCGAGGAACGGGCGGATCGGATCATCGCCGAGGCCAAGGAGCAGGCCGAGCAGTTGCTCGCGGCAGCCGAGATCGTGGCAGCCGAGATCATCTCTGCTGATGTCGGCGTAGTTGAGGGCGCACGAGATCTCGACGCCGAGCCCACCGCTGCGGCGCCTGTCGCCGAGGCACCTGTGGCCGCCGAGGCACCTGTGCTAATGGAGGCTGTTGTGGCTACCGAGGTACCTGTTGCCACTGAGGGATTTAAGCAAATCGCGACTGTTCCGGCAGTCGATCTGAGCGCTGAGGACGCGGAGGATTTGTACGAGGTGATTGAGCTCTTCACTAGGACAAATGCAGAGCTGGTAGATGAACTGAGCGCGCTCATTGGCGCTATACCCCGTCGAGGTAGTAAATGATATTCCAGGAATTGCTGATCGACCGGATGGTTGTGTCGGCAGCTCCTCACGATCCGGGAACGACCGGGGTCGATCCGAAACGTCAGAAGCCAACCGAACCCTTGCTAGTTAATCGGGAGTTTTGATGCGAAGGACCCTACTCACAGTTGCCGCGGCAACTTCAGTCCTGTTGGGCGTCGCGGTGCCGTATCTCACTAGCGCCCAGGCCGCGTCCTTCGTAACGCAGAACGCTGAGAGAACCGCCGTCGTAGTCATGGAAGGCACTCAGAATTCCGCGCCCGACTCAATGCTCGGCGCGGCTGGATTTGTGCAGGAGACCGATTCCGCGCAGGCGCAGCTGATACTGCAAAACCTCGGTGCGGGCGAGCTCTGGAGCTACGACCCATCAACTTCAACGTTCCAATCGCTTGCATCGTCAATTCCCGAGGTAGGGAGCGCAATCTACGTGCGCCCAAAGACCATTCTGACAATAGAGTCGATGGTTGATCCGTCCCTGGCGGCAGTGAACAGATCCTTCGCCAGCGACACACCTTCTCCGTATACCCCCGGCCGCCACCGGTCAGGTTTCAACAGGTTGACGTGGTCGTACGCGCCAACACCGAGCTGGGACTCCTGGGACCCGTCGCTTACGACCGGGCTGTCGTCGAGCGCGGCGCTAGCAGCAGTCAACCAGCAGGCTGCAGCGGTCAATCAGCAGTCCGTGGATTCAAGTAGCGGGCAGCAGGACGTAACTGTCGTTGGAACAACAACCACGACGACGACGGAGCCGCTGTCAACCACGACGACGACCACGACCACGACGACGGAGCCGCCCGCAACCACAACGACGGCACCTACCACGACGACAGAGCCGCTGCCGTCAACCACAACGACGGCACCCACCACGACCACGACGAGCACCACGAGCACGGTTCCGGCCCTGAAGCCAACCACGACCACTACGTCAACGACTGTTCCAAAGAAGAAGGCTCTTTCAACTACCACGACGACGACGACGGTTCCGCCCACGACCACGACGACGGCTCCACCCACGACCACGACGACGGCTCCGACGACCCCAGCCGGGTCGGCCCTCACCGCACCGCCTGGATACAACTCGAGTGAGCTGGTGTTCAACGACACCGCCGCAGCTCCGTCACTAAACACCTCGGAGTGGAATACCTACATCACGTCAGCTGGAGCAGCCGACCAGCCTTGGAACTCCAACGGCGAGGGCGGAAGCGGCGTGGCCGCGACTTCGCCTGACTACAACGCGGACTATGACCTGCCTGGCCAGGTCTCTGAAGCCAACGGCGTCATCGACATCCGCGCGACCGAGACACCGACCGAGGGCATGCTCGGAGGCTCACCGAGCCTCTATCCCTTCGCCTCTGGGGTGGTCTCTACGTACGGGAAGTTCGAGTTCACCGGCGGCTACGTCCAGATCGAGGCGAAGATGCCGGGCGGCGATGGCATGTGGCCAGGACTGTGGATGTTGCCTGGTTCTGGCGCAACCGGGGTCACCACCAGCGACAACTTCGAGGTCGACATCTTCGAAGGCGGAGGTCTCGAGGGGAGCGCCTCGCCGGACAACGTGTACTCGTGGCACCTGCACTATCCAGGGGGCGTCTATGGGGCCAACGCCGTGACGAACACCAACCTGACGACCAGCTTCAATACCTACGGGCTGAATTGGGTTCCAGGTCAGTCCATCACCTGGTACCTGAACGGCGCCGTGATCGGCCAAGTCACGAGTGCGCAGGCCACGATTCCAAACGAGCCGATGGAGCTCATCATGAACCTTCAGGTCGCAAATGCAAACACGTCCAGTTGGCACACCGTCTACGACTCTTCGACGCCGGTCAACAGCGACATGCTGATCTCTGGTGTGCAGGTGTACTCCTGATTCGTTCGCCTCGAGCCTGAGAGGGATGGCGTAGGCCGAAGTTCGTCAGATCTCGTGGGACCTGGCTCCTTACGCCTCGATTCCGCGTTCGGGTTGCGGAGCGGAAACGGGTGCTCCCCGTCATCAGAAGCCTTCGCAGCCCGTGGGTTACGTGATGCCTTCCTGGGCTGACAAGCGCCCTCGAGGCGAGAGAGCAGGCATCGAGCGACGGTACTCTTACGCTACGAGGGTGCCCGTTCTCGTCTGAGATCAATCCCGTACCTGATCCGGGCTATGCCGGCGGAGGGAGGCCTGTGAGTGTCGGGAGAGCGCTGACCGTCGCAACGTCCGACTCGGGCGGGGGCGCTGGCATCCAGGCAGATCTCAAGGCCTTCGCGGCCGCTGGCGCGTTCGGGATGTCGGCTCTTGTCGCGTTGACCGCACAGAATACGGTTGGGGTCACGGCGATCCATGAGCTGCCCCAATCCTTCATCGTGGACCAGCTCGATGCGATTTTCAGCGACATCGGCGTTGATGCCGCGAAGACGGGAATGCTCTACTCCCGGGCGGTGATCGACACGGTCGCTTCGTACTTCGAGGACCATCCGGTGCCGTTGGTCGTTGACCCGGTGATGGTGGCGAGCTCTGGTGCTCGTCTGCTGCGTCCAGACGCCGTTGCGGCGTTCGTCGACCGGTTGTTGCCGCTCGCCACCGTCATCACACCCAATCTGCCTGAAGCGGTCGCGCTGGCCGGATTCGAGGGGTCTCGATCCGAGCTCGCCGAGAAGCTATTCGCGCTCGGAGCTCGCGCAGTGATCGTCACTGGAGGACATGGCGAGATCGCTATCGACCACCTATTCGATGGACGTCGACACGTCGAGATCCATGTGCCTCGACACAACGTGGCAGCCACGCATGGCGCGGGTTGTACCCACTCGGCGACGATCGCAGCTCTTCTCGCCCGTGGCTTTCCCCTCGAGGAGGCTGCACGCGTGGCCGCGACGACTGCTGCTAGGGCCGTATTGAACGGCCTCACGGAGATCGGCAACGGCGACGGGCCCGTCGACGTCTTCAACCTGA
>DATCDR010000027.1:0-19302 GCA_036510575.1 Acidimicrobiales bacterium
CCGACCGGTGTCGATCACGCGATGTGCCGCTTCGATCCTGAACTCGAGGGTGAACTTCCTTCTGGTAGCTCCCATGGGGACATCCTTTCAGTCGACGCCTGCGTCGGCTTGTTGGGTGTCCACTTCTTCTGGGGAATCTCAGACGACGGCGGCGATGCCACATATGGCGGAAGGTCGCGGCGATCTTGGTGCGTGTCGTCCTTGGGTCGGTCGGCGCTCGTGGGGCCCGGGTCGTTCATCGCTGCCTCCAACGGCGCAGTCGGCTAGTTGGTTCCCAGTGGTCGGCTATCGCGGCATGCGTCTGGGTTCTCGTTGACGAAAGCTCCGAAGAATGGTCCCGAGCGTTCGGAAGAAAGTGCGCCATGCACACCATTATCGACTTAGGTAATAGGAATTGCTCGTGGTGACAACGCTATGGCCGGACGTCTCCGATCTGGTCGGCGAGGTACGCATTAACGCATCGACGGGCTACCTCGAGGTCGATCACGGCCTTGACGATCCGGCCAGAGTGATCGCGGTCATCACTCAAGATTTGCGGGACTCGGTTCGAGCGGCAACGGCGAATCGGTCCTCGTCGCACTCCATCCGCACGTCGCGTCCGAGTGTCCCTGGAGATCGGGCCCACCGCAGTCCTGATTGGCCGCTTCGGGCGGCGAACTCGTCCGTCGAGGCGCGAACTCTCCGAGCTCGGTCGTGCGGACTCGAGTGGAGTCCGCGTCTCGTATTCCGAGCACAACGTTTGCCTGGTGCCAGCAGTGACCGGTATTTGAGGGAAGCGATTTCGATGCGGAGTTCTCCGCAAATCGCAACGCATGAGTGTGTGTGATCAGCCTCGGGCGCCTGTCTCACCCCCTTGACTCTGGATACGTGACTCGGCCATCCGCGATAATTGGTTCCGGCCCCCACTGGCCTAACTGGTGCTCGGTCACCTTGTTCGCGCCGATGATGTGATGCACATGCAATCCGCGCGCAACAAGGCTATTTGAGATGATCAATCGGTGACATTTCCACGGCACTGACTCGGAGCACATGTACGCGATCCGCGACGATTGCGCCATCTTGATGAGGTCCGAGAGTGCCGACTCGAAGACGTCGCTCAGTGTGTAGTCGGCATAGTTCTTAAAGCTCGCGTTCTTCCACGCCGCATTGATCCCAGGGTCAACGTCATGCTGTCTGTTCCGCCTACCGCCAAGGTCGGACATGTGCCGATAGGCGATTTCGTTATCGGCGAGCCATGTGGACATCACTTCGCGTCCGAACTGTGGGCACCTACGCGAACCGGGGAACGAGCGCACGTCGACAAGTGAATCGATCGCGCAGCTGTGAAGAAGCGTCAGGAACTCTTCAGCCGTGCGGGTCGAGTGACCGATAGTCCAGATCCCTTCATCGGTGCTGGTAACGGCCGCCGGGCCGGCACCACCGAACGAGACAACCTTGTTCGACCTCAATCTATGAACTTCACTTCGAGCCCCGTTCCGCCTGCGAGCACCTCCATCGCGTGACTTCCATCTGGCCGGAGCCGGACACAGAAATCCACCGCGACGTTGCCCACTCGGAGCTGACGGAGTGTCACTTCGGGCATCCAATTGGGAAGTGCCGGGCGAAGGTGCAGCACTCCGGCTTCCGCGTTGGCCTCAATACCAAGGAGGGTGGTGACGAGATGAACGAGCGCGCCGGCGGACCAAGCCTGCGGGACGTTTGCTCCGAGATATTGGACGGGAAATGCGCCGGCATCTCGAGTCAGCCCAGCAAAGAGCTCGGGCAGGCGCTGGGAGGCAAACCTCGACGTCGCGTCGAAGATGCCAGCGGCAACCGTCGCTGCTTCCTTATCGAATCCATACGCACGGAATCCTGCAGCGGCAATGGCGTTGTCGTGTGGCCATATAGAACCGCGTTGGTACGAGAGAGGGTCGTACGCGACATGGTCGCTCGACAGTGTGCGGATGCCCCATCCGCTCCACATGTCCTCGGTCATCAAACGTCTCACCACCCGCTCGGCCCTGTCGGGATCGACGGCGCGTTGCCACAGGAGATGCGCCGGGTTGGAGGACACCGAATCAATCGGGCGCTTGTCGCCGTCGAGTCCGAGGTAGTAGGTGCTTTCGGCCTCCCACCAGAAGCGTTCTTCGATCTGGTTCGCGAGTCGGTCGGCCTCCGAGCGCAGTCGCGTAGCAATGCGCGTATCGCCGTAGGCGGTCTCGAGGACTTCGGCCCACGCCCGCTTCGCCGCCACAACGAGGCCCTGATGCTCGCACAGGGCGATCGGGAGCTTGGCGATCGATCCATCACTCGTGACAATGGCGCCCCCGGAGTCTTTCCAGCCTTGGTTGTAATAGCCCTCGGGAGAGCGCGTCTGGTACTCCTGAAGCCCGTCACCATCCGCGTCCCCGTCACGGTCAATCCAAGCGAGCGCCCGTTCGACATGAGGTCGGATCGTATCGAGCGCCTGGCGATCTCCGTGCCAGCGCCAGGCCTCTGCCGCTACGAGCACATAGAGCGTGGTCGCTTCGTGGGAGCCGTAGTAGGGGGTGTGCGGGATGAGATGGAGCGCGGCGAGCTCTCCGTGGCGTACCTCGTGCTCGATCTTGCCCGGCTGCATGTCTCGGCGGTCATCGTAGGAGTCGGCCTGGAGACCGGCCAAAGCTTGCAGGCTGCCGAGCGCAAATCGGGGAGACACGGCGAGCGTTTGGAGTGAGACGGTGAGCGCGTCGCGGCCAAACAAGCTAACGAACCAGGGGATACCCGCCGCGGGGACCCAGGCATCAGGATCGTCGCTGTTTGGAGCGCCCCCGGCGAGCTCGTCGTGATGGTGGAGACGCAAACCGGCGAGGTCGCCGATGGCTTGGCGCAGCGCCACGGTCACGCCGGGGTTCGAGGTCTCGAAGATCGTCGCCTGTTCGACCCAACGCCGTCTTGCGACTTCATGATTGGAGTCGGCCTCGAGGAGCTGATGACAGGGGCGGGTCACCCTTCGTTCCGTCCCGTCGATCACCGGCATCCACCACAGACAGCAGTGCCACGAGGCTATCGGCGCGAGCTCGACCCGAAAGAGGATGCCTCCGTTGGCGAACTCAGGCGGAGAGTCGTTGTTTGTGACCTCAAGGACGAGCGCTCGCTCAAACGTGCCGTTGACATAGCGAGTCGTGAGCCGTCCGTTCTCCGCGTCCCAGAAGCTGTGGATGGCGCCCCGCCGGACGCGCCGGTGGGCTTTGACGTCGAAAAGGTCGGCGAAGTCGGACTCGATGCTGAACTCGAGGTCGAGCACAACATTGCCCGGGTTCCGGTTGGTGAGGTCGTAGTCCTCGTGGATACCAGGTCCGACGGTGCGGTCGAGACGCAAGTGGAGGCTGTGCGCTGAAATAGACAGGCCGTCGCAGCCGACGAGTTCGGGATTGGTGAACTCGAAACGCGACGAGTGGTGTCCGACAGCCGCTCCGTCGAGCAGGACCGGCCGCTCACCGCCGAGCTTCAGTCGGTAGCCCGAGGCGAGGCGAGTGTCGGCCGCGAAGTAACCCTGTTCTTTCGTGCTCGACAACTCGCCTGACAGCTCACAGACGACGACCTCGTCATCGCAGTGAATGGACAACGCTGGTGGTCCGACCGGTACTTCCACGCCACTTCCCTTCATTCGCGTATTCGCGGTCTAGCGTTTTGGTCGCATGAGGTTCCGGCCAATGTCTCGCATCCGGTCGACGAGCGCGAGTGCGATGCCAACGGTCAGCAGGCCTGGTAGATACCGGGGGCCGTGCGGGTGCGGACGTGTCGGCGCGAACGACTCCGCGTGCTGTGTCCATGCCCCCATCATCTGACGCTTCCGCTCGTCCTCGAATGCTGTAACGACCGAGATGAGCGACCTTTCCTCGAAGGCGAAATGGCGATCGAGCATGCTCGAGAAGTCCTCGATTAAGCGGCGACTCTTGCGGCCCTGTGGACGCCAGACGAGCCTCCGCATTGTGTGGGCGAGGCAACCATCAAGCTCACGCTCCTGACGCACCGCCTCCGCTCGGAGGTCGCTTCCGCCTTCGAGGTTTGCGATGACCGGGTAGACCGTCTCTTCCTCAGCCGTCTCATGCTGGACGAGGCCGCGTGCCAACGCCTCGAACGCGTCACGGCGCACCCACGCGTCATGCGCCTCGAGCACCCCTGCCATATCTCGACGAAAGCGATCGTGCTCGTTGATGAGGAAGGAACTGACGTCCGGGCCGTGGTCGACCGGATCACTCGCGCTCATGGCTGCTCGGCCACGAGGGTCTCCCCAACCGCTCGGCGTGGCGGCTTGACCCGAGCGCGGTCGAGATTTTGCGTCGTGTACTCCGGGTGGTTGGCATCCCAGACTGGGCGCTCGGTGCGGATGGGCGGAATCGAGAAGAAGTTATGGTGCGGCGGTGGCGAGGTGGTCGCCCACTCGAGCGTCGCGCCGTCCCAAGGGTTTCCCGAGGCAGGGATTGGCTTTCGCCACGAGACGTAGAAGTTCACGAGCATGATGGCAACCGAGACGAACAGGAGGTAGGCGCCGAGTGTCGAGATGCGGTTCAACGTCGTCCAGCCGTCCGACGCCGAGTACTCGGCGATCCGGCGCGGCATGCCGCGCAGCCCGAGCAGATACTGCGGCATGAAGGTCACCCAGAAACCGACGAACATGAACCAAAAGCTTGCCTTGCCGAGACCCTCGCGCATCATCCGGCCCGTGATCTTCGGATACCAGTAGTAGATGCCGGCGAAGCCGCCGAACACCGCCGTACCGAATAGAACGTTGTGGAAGTGGGCGACGATGAAGTAGGTGTCATGCGTCGCGAAGTCGACCGGCGGCGACGCGATGAGGACGCCGGTCACCCCGCCGACGAGGAAGACGATCAAGAAGCCGACGGAGAAGAGCATCGGCGTGTCGAAGCGGATCGAGCCGCGCCACATCGTCCCGATCCAGTTGAAGAACTTGATCCCGGTCGGTACCGCGATGAGATAGCTCATCAGGCTGAAGAACGGCAGCAGCACCGTCCCGGTCGTGAACATGTGGTGCGCCCAGACCGCCGTCGACAGCGCCCCGATCGCGATCGTGGCGAAGATCATCCCCCGGTAGCCAAAGATCGGCTTGCGCGAGAAGACCGAGATGATCTCGGTGACGACTCCGAAGAAGGGAAGCGCCAGGATGTACACCTCGGGGTGGCCGAAGAACCAGAAGAGGTTCTGCCACAGCACTGGCGAGCCTCCACCTGAAACCGTGTAGATGTGTGTGCCGAGGTGCCGGTCACACCACAGCATGATCATCGCCCCGGTGAGTACCGGGAAGGCGATGAGGATCAGGATCGCGGTCACAATCATGTCCCAGGTGAATATCGGTAGGCGAAACATCGTCATCCCCGGGGCGCGCAGGTAGAAGACCGTCGTCAAGATGTTCACACCGGTGAAGATCGCCGAGAACCCGGTGAGAAGGAGCGCGACGATCCACATGTCCGGACCCGCTCCCGGCGAGTTCACCGCGTCGGAGAGCGGGGCGTAGGCGACCCAACCGAAATCCGCCGCGCCACCGACGGTGAGGAAGCCGCCGACCATCGTCAGACCGCCCGACAGGTAGAGCCAGTAGGAGAGCGCATTCAGCCGCGGGAACGCCATGTCCGGGGCACCGATCTGCAGCGGCACGAGATAGTTCGCGAGTCCACCGAACGCGAACGGGCCAGCGAAGAGGTAGAGCATCAAGCTCCCGTGCATCGTGAACAGCTCGTTGTAGGTGTGCTGGGAGACGACGGTGTTGTCTGGTGAGGCGAGCTGGGTACGGATGATCATCGCCATGACGCCGGCCATGCAGAAGAAAAAGAAGGAGGTAATGAGGTAGCTCTTTCCGATCACCTTGTGATCGGTCGAGGTGATCCACTGAAGGATGCCAGTCGGACCGTGGGGCTGATGGATGGGGTACTCGACGCTCGGCCGTTCCGCTAGCACCGTCACGAGACAACCCCGCTCTGATTAGTCCCGCTCCGTCCCACGACTCGAGGTCCTGTTGGGGTCATGTCGCCGCCGAAACGCGCAGTGACGGCTTCCTCCTCCTGACCGAGCGCAACGCACGAGGCCACCCCGTCTTGATCTCCCGGCATTACCCCGCCTCCTTGTAGCGATCGGCATCCGCGCGCTTCAGCTCGAGTCCGAGACCACTTCGGGAGAGGTCGGGACGAAGGACGCCACCGGTCGGGTCCATCACCCCGTCGAAGAGGATTCGGTCGAGACGTGCGTGATCGGCGAAGTACTCAAGATGTCGGACGTTTCCGACCGCGCACGCCGGATGCAGATGCAGCGACTGGGCGCAATGCCCGGAGATTTGTAGCCCGTGGGTCTCGGCAAGCGCCGCCACCCGCAGCCATTCGGTGAGCCCCGCGCATCGGGAGATGTCGGCTTGGAGGCAGTCGACGGCGCCCGCCGCGCACATGGCGTCGAAGTAGAAGAGGTCGTAACCGTACTCGCCGGCGGCGATGTCGATCGGGGTCTGAGCGCGGATCTCGGCCAAAGCGGCCAGGTGATCGGAGGAGACCGGCTCCTCGAACCAGGTGACGCCGAGCGCGTCGTAGGAACGGGCCATGCGGATCGCCTGTTTCGGGGTGTAGCCACCGTTGGCGTCGACGAACAGCTCAGCGCTCTCGCCGATCGTGGTCCGGGCCACCCGCGCACGTTCGAGGTCCCGAGCTGGCCGACTGCCCCAAGCCTCGCCCACCTTTATCTTCACGCGAGGTATGCCCTGGCCGTGGACCCAGCCGCCGAGCTGATTGGCGAGCTGGTCGTCGGTGAGGGAAGTGAACCCACCACTACCGTAGACGGCGATCTCGTCGCGCACCTGGCCGAGCAGCGTGACGAGCGGCAGCTCCATGAGCTTCGCCTTCAGGTCCCAGAGGGCGATGTCGATCGCGGCGATGGCCATCGAGGCCACGCCCGGACGGCCAATGTTACGGATGGAGCGAACCATCGCCGACCAGCAGCCCGCGACGTCCATCGCGTCGCGGCCGATGATGGCCTCCTCCAGAACGTCGTGGATGAGGCGAGCGCACGCGCCGGTGGCGTAGGAGAATCCGAGACCGGTCCTCCCCCCGGCCACGGGTTCGGCCACGACCACAGTGGTGGCGGCCCAGGTGAGCGTCCCGTCGGACTCGGGCTCGTCGGTCGGGACGGTGTAGACACTGACGTCCAGTTTCTCGATCTCAGGCATGGGAGCCTCCTTGAGGCGATTCGGGGCCGCCGCTCCGCATACTGTGATCAGGCACATCGGGATCGCGCACCAGGCGCTCGGGCACGAAACGGCGGGTCGAGCAGGCCGCCCGGCGCGCCGCCGAGGTTGACGTTCTGTCCTGTGCGGTTGGCGGTTCGGTTCGAGCAATGGCCGCTCCCGCGAGGGCGAACAAGGAGGCGATCACCGCGTCGACGAGCGCGGCGCGGCGCCAGCGACGACTGCACAGCGCGAGGGTCATCATGCTCGCCGCGTGCGCGACGTCGACCTCGGCTCCGATCACCGCGACGCTCGCTCGGTTCCCGGTGACGAGGGCCTGGGACAACTGGCGGATCCCGAGGAGCCGGATGATCCTCCGTGAGCCGCGCTCGAGAGGCGGGCCCGCGAGCAGGCAGACCACGAGGGCGGGAAAGAACAGGAGCACCGCGCCGAGGCCGGCACGGCACCGGTTGAGATGTGTCACCAGCCGCATCGGAGCGTGCACCGAGGCGGACGAGCGCGCGAGCTTTCGCGGAAAGCCCCGTGGGTGCCGGCGGCAAGGATCATCGGCGGGCGAGAAGCTTCCCGGCGATCACCGCAGCCGCACCGACCGCGGCGGCGCCGACTGCGGTCATCGTGCGCGCGTGGTGGGAGACCCAGAGCTCCGGGCTCCGGTGGTGCGCGTGGTCGTCGAACTCGCCGTGCGCGCCGTGGTCGCGACCATCCTCGCCATCGACCGACCCCCAGAGGTTGTTCGGCCGGTCCGCTGCCACCTCCTCGCCAGTTTGTTGGGACTGGAAGCCGGTTCGGGCGAGGTAGAGGTCGAGTAGGGGGGCCACGAACTTGTTGGCGAGGATCGTCGCCGCGGTGCTGTCGCCGACCCAGTACTGCTTGCGCTCGGGGTGGTCGGCTGCGAACGCGACGCCGCGGGCCGCGACCTCGGGCTGGTAGATCGGCGGCACCGGCTGGGGGTGATTCGGCAAGCGGGAGAGCACCCAGGAGAACTGGGGAGTGTTCACTGCCGGCATCTGTGCCACCGTGATGTGGACGTTGCTCTGCTCGTGCATCAGCTCGATGCGCACCGAGGATGTGAAGCCGTTGATGGCGTGTTTGGCCCCGCAGTAGGCGCTCTGCAGCGGAATGCTGCGCTCGCCGAGCGCCGAGCCGACCTGGACGATGGTGCCGTGGCCGCGGGGCCGCATCAGATCAAGGGCGACGCGGGTGCCGTAAACGAAGCCGAGGTAGCTGACCTCAGTGACCCGCTTGAATTCCTCGGGCGCGATCTCAAGGAACGGTGCGAACACCGAAGCGAACGCGACGTTGATCCATACGTCAATCGGTCCGAGCGCATCTTCGATGCGACGGGCCGCCTCCTTTAGCTGCGCGAAGTCGGCCACGTCGGTGGGAATGGCGAGCGCTGTCCCGCCCGCGTGCTCGACGTCGTTCACCGCGCCGTCGAGACCTGCCTGGCCGCGGGCAAGCAGGCCGACGCGGTCTCCCCGTGCACCGAAGAGCTGCGCGGTAGCGCGGCCGATCCCCGCGCTGGCGCCAGTGATCACGATGGTCTGGGTCATCTCGGTCGCCCTCTCCTCCGGCACTCGCCGGCGAAGCCGGCAAGGGGATCGGCTGAGTTCACGGTGCGCCCCACGGTCGAGCCAGCTTGGTGGCAGCCTCGAACATGAGGGCATGGACGAACGCCTGGGGGATGTTTCCTCGAAGTTGGCGTTGGTCGACGTCGAACTCCTCGGTGAACAGCCCCGGAGGACCACACGCGGCACGATTCCGCTCGAACCACCCGACGGCCTCGGTGGTCCGGCCCTGCTGGTGCGTGGCGAGGGCCATCAGGAACCCGCAGAGCACGAAGGCACCCTCGGCATCCTCGAGGGGCCGTTCGTCCTGACGGAAGCGATAGACGTAACCGGAGCTGGCGAGCTCGGCCTCCACCGCGTCGAGCGTGGCGAGACCGCGGGGATCATCAGCCGAGAGTCCACCGCGGATGGTGGGCAGCAACAAAGCGGCGTCGACCCTCGCGTCGTCGGGGGCGCGCTGCCAGCGTCCGCTCGGGTGCAAGCTGTCGGCGCTGACGTCGGCCGCGATGGCGTCGGCGAGCGTCGTCCACGCCCCCGCCTGCGAGCCGGTCGGCCCGGCGCCCGCGATCGCCCGCAGGCCGGCGACGCACATGAGCCGCGAGTGCGCCCAGTGACGGTTGTCGAGCTCCCATATCCCAGCGTCCGCGTCGCCCCAACGAGCCTCGACGGTCTTCACGGCGGCTTCGGCTGCCTGCCAGTGTTCGAGGTCCAGATGGTCGTGGCGAGCGGCTGCGGCGAAGAGCAGCAGCGCTTCGCCGAGTGCATCGAGCTGGAACTGCTTGTTGACCCAGTTGCCTACCTTGTCCGACCCGCCCGGGTAGCCGTCGAGGTGGGACAGTGTGCGTTCGTCGGGGACCGGGCCGCCCGCGGCGGTGTACGCAGGTTTCAGATCGGGCCCGTCGGCGGCGATGCGTTCGGCCACGAAGGTGACGGCGTCGTCGAGGAGCGGATGGGGGCCGTGCGCGGCGATGGCCTGCCCGGTGTAGCACTGGTCCCTAATCCACGCGTAGCGGTAGTCGTAGCACCGCCCGGACGCGGCCCGTTCAGGGAGCGACATCGTGGCGGCAGCGACCATGCCGCCCCTGGCACTCGTCAGGCCACGCAGCACCGCGTAGCCGTGGCGGACGTCGCGGGGAGCGAGCGTGCCGTCCAGTTGGGGGATGGCGGTCGCCCACGCGATTTGGGTCGACTTCCACGCCGGCGCGGCCTGGACGGGGTTGCCGGCGAGGGTCTGATCGGACAGTTCGAGCACGAGGTCGTGCTGCGCGCCCGGAGCGAGCTCGACGCAGAGCTCGAGCCCGTTGCCTCGCGTCGGCTTGGCCTCTTCACCTCCCGACCAGCGGAGGTGCAGTCCGCCGGACCTCGCGGTCCAGATTCCGTCTTCAAACTCGAGACGACTCATCTGCTGGACTCCGAATCCGGCGCGGGCGTCGAGGAGGACCCGCACCCGCGCCGCTCCCTCGACGGCCATGATCCGTCGGAGCACCACCGCGGTGTCAGGGTCGCCCGGGAACGCGAGGGCCTCTCGGCACTCGATGACCCCGCTCGTGGTGACCCAACGGCTGTGCCAGATGAGCGAGTTGTCCTCGTAGTAGCCGCCCCAGACAAAGCGGCGCTCGGTTGGGGTGACGGCGTAGCAGCCTCCGCCGCCGATGAGCGAGGAGAAAACGGCGTCGGAGTCCCAGTGCGGGGCGCACATCCAGGCGAACTCACCGCGTGGTCCGACGAGGACGCCGCGTTCCCCATCGGCCAACAGCGCGTACTGGCGCAGTACGTCGGGCGCGAACTCCTCGACGGGACGGCTGTTCGTTCGGCTGGTCATCACGCTCGGTCGCGCGCCGTGACCGGATGGGAGCCGAGGTGCTCGCCGAGGAGGGAGGAGAGAGCCATGATGGTCAATGCCGGGTTCGCCGACCCTTGCGTCGGACAGACGCTGCCGTCGGCGAGGTAAAGGTTCGGGACAGCCCAGCTGCGCTGGTCGGCGTCAACCACGCTGTTCGCCGGCGAGGTGCCCATCCGCGCGCCGCCGATCAGGTGGGCGAAGCGCTTGATGGTGAGGATGTCCTGCGCGCCTGCCGCGTGGAGGACGTCGGTGATGACCGTGCTCGAAAAGGCGATGTTCGCCTTGTCGTTGTCGCACAGGCTGTAATCGAACCGAGCGACGGGCAGGCCGAAGCGGTCCTTCTCCTCCGCGAGCGTCACCCGGTTGTCGGCTTGCGCGAGCAATTCGTTGAGGACGCCAATCGTCGTCCAGTGGTTGTAGTCGCGCATGTACTCGCGAAGCGCCCGACCCCAGTGGCCGTCGGCGAGCACGTGTTCGGACCACCCGATCGGCTCGGGCGAGACCGTTTGGATGGAGAACCCCCGGGCAAAGCCACGCGACGCGTCGGTCTCGTAGAAGTCCTCGGAGGAGATCTGGGCCGGGGGAGCCTTGTACATGCGAAGTTCGGTCGGGAACCGCCCTGCGGCCTGGGTGGCACCCTGCACCATGACGTAGCGGCCGACCTGGTCTTCGTTGTTGCACAGGCCGTTCGGGAAGCCCTTGGTGGCCGAGTTGAGCAATAGGCGTGGGGTCTCAATGGAGTAACCGGCAACGGCCACCACCTTGGCGCGCTGCATCCGTTCGACCTGCTCGCCCTCTTTGAAGTAGGTGACTCCGATCGCCCGGCCATTCGAGGAGTCGAGCTCCACGCGCGACGCCATGCAATCGGCCCGGATCTCGACCGCATGGGCGAGCGCATCGGGCAGATGCGTCACGTAGGGACTCGCCTTGGCGTTCACCTTGCAGCCCTGTAAGCAATAGCCACGGTAGATGCAGTGCGGGCGGTTACCGAAGGTGCCGTTGACGATGCCGACCGGACCGACGCGCATCGTGATGCCCTGGGCGATGGCCCCGCGCCAGAGCACCGAGGCAGCCTCCGATATCGGATGCGGCGAGAAGGGATAGCTATGGGGGTGGCCCCACGGCCAGTTCTGTCCAGCGACGGGGAGCTCGGCCTCCACCCGCTCGTAGTGGGGACGGAGCTGGTCGTAGGAGATGGGCCAGTCAGCCCCCACGCCGTCGAGCGTGAAGGTCGCAAAGTCCGAGGGGTGAAAGCGCGGGCAGTAGCCCGCGTAGTGGACCATCGACCCACCGACCCCGCGACCCGAGTTGTTCTTGCCGAGCTCGATCGGGTCGGAGCCACCGATGATCCGCTTCTCGGTCCAGTAGAGCTCGTGCGAGCCGGCTTCGTCCGAGACCCAGTCCTCGTCGGGGTGCCAGAAGGGACCCGCCTCGAGGATCACGACCTTCCAGCCCCGCCGAGCGAGCCGCTGCGCGAGCACCGAGCCGCCGGCTCCGGCGCCGACCACGCACAGGTCGACCTCCTCGTCGTCGGGGTAGTGGCACATGGTCTGTTCACCCGGCAGGTCGCGACGATGGACGTCGAGGAGGAAGCGCGAGTCGTTGTCCTTCGGGCCGATGGCGCCTTTCAGGAGGTGACGGATCACGCGTCGCCCTCGGCCACGGTCCGGACCGGGTCCTCGTCGGACGCGCCCGGGCGCTCGAAGGGTTCAAGGGTGCTCGTCGGTCCGAGGCGCATGAACCCGCGCGGGTAAGCCGGCCCTCCGAAGCCGATCTCGTTCCATGCCCAGGGATGGGAGTAGAAGGCGGCGAGGGTCATCCGTATGCACACCGACCACGCCCGCGTCCCGTTCAGCCGGTCGAAGGACTCAGAGCGCAGCCGACCCTTCGAAAGGTCCTCGACGATGGCCTCTTGAGCGCCGAAATCGAGGCCCGCGAACCGGCAACCGTCGTGCCGAGCGCCCGCCACCTCATCCAGGCCGGCGAGGGTCAGATGCCACGTGTCGCGATCGTCGGGCATGTCGGCGTACTGGTAGCCATCGAGGCGACCGGCAGCCAGCTTCTCGTCGACCAGCTCGGCGACGGGGACCCGCGGCTCGCTGTCCTGCGCGACCGCGACGTCGCAGAAGGCCCGAAGCGTGGGCTGTTCCTCTAGGGCGAAGAACTCAAAATTTGCGCGGACGTTCATCCGCCCGGCGATGACCCGGGCCGTCGCTTCGTCCCAGGTGTCAGCGGCGTCGAAGACGTCGTAGTCGGGGTAGCGGCCGATCATCTGCGGGGTGATACCCCGGCGCTGGCGGGGCAGCCACGACGGCTCCGGCGGTTGTCGGCCCTCCCGCAGGTTGGGCAGGTGATCAGGTTTGGTGAGGTCCGGCACCGCTAGTCGGCCTCACGGCGCAGGAGCGCGGCGAGCAGGCCCATGCCACCGACGAGCGTCATCAAACCCGGAGCGGCGATCGGCGGACCCATCGGCACGTTGTAGGAGGCGAGGCCCCAGCCGCCCGGCTTACGGGCGACACCCCGGGCGTGGAAGTACTCCCCGAGGAGTCCATCGGCGGTGTAGATGAGGGCAGTAACCGGAAGGGCGGTCTTTGCCCACTTCCGGCTGAACACGCCCATCACGCCGGCGACGACGACCGGCGGCGTGACGATGATCGGGCTCCACATCCACTTGTTGCCAAAGCTTGCCCCGTAGTGCTCGATGAAGATCTCCGCGGTGGTGACCGTCGCAGCAACTGCGGTCAGCCCGGACAGCGAGCGTTCGAAGTTGCCGTGCTGGACGTTGCGGACCAACTTGTCGATGACGTGGGTCGCTTCGCCGAGCACGTCGCCGCGGCTGGCGGTCCTGGCTCGGGACGGCTTCAGACGGGGCGCTGTTGACCTTGCTCTCTTGGTCCTCGACATCGCTCAGCGCCCCGGCATGAACGATTGGACCGTCTCCCGGAACCCCTCGAGGGCGCCGCGCCAGCCCTCCTTCGGGTCGGCGAGGACCGACTTCATCAGTGCTTCTGCTTCTTCGCGCGTGACGTGCGGCGGGATCGGCGGCTCGTCGGGCGTGGTGATCGCGTCGACGATGACGGGCCGGTCGGCGGCGAAGGCCTCCTCCCACGCACCCTCGATCTCCGAGGCGGTCGTGACCTTGATGCCCTTCAAGCCGATGAGGTTCGCGTACGCGGCAAAGTCCATGTACGGGATCGACTGCGACCCTTCGAAGCGAGGGTCACCTTCCATCGCCCGCTGCTCCCAGGTGACCTGGTTGAGGTCCTCGTTGTTCAACACGAGCACGATCAGGCGCGGGTCGGACCACGTCTTGTAGTACTTGAGCGCGGTCAGCATCTCGGCCATGCCGCCCATCTGCATCGCGCCATCGCCGACCATCGCCACCGAGACTCGGTCGGGGAAGGCGAACTTGGCGGCGATCGCGTAAGGGACTCCCGGCACCATCGTCGCCAGGTTCCCCGAGAGCATCGCCTTCATACCGGTGCGGATCTTGATGTGACGTGCGTACCAGTTCGCCGCCGTCCCCGAATCGGAAGAGAGGATCGCGTTGTCGGGCAGATGGCGGGACAACGATGAGAACAGTCCTTGCGGGCGGATGCGGCCGTTCAGATCTGACGGCTGGCCGCGCTCGTCCATGAGCTCCCACCATTCCGTCACGTTCTTTTCGATCTCCTCCTGCCACGAACGGTCCTCTTTTCGGTGCAAGAGGGGCAAGAGCTCGGCCAATGTGTCTTTTGAGTCCCCCACGAGGGCGAGGTCCATCGCGTAACGGATCGACAGATTTCGCGGGGCGATGTCGACCTGGATGGCTTTGGCCTGTCCGAGCGGGGGAAGGAACTCCGAGTACGGGAAGCTCGAGCCAACCATCAACAACGTGTCGGCGCCCTGCATCATGTCCCAGGAGGGCTTCGTTCCGAGCAGTCCAATCGAGCCGGTGCAGTAGGGGACGTCGTCAGGGACTGCCGCCTTGCCGAGGAGGGCCTTGGCGATCCCGGCCCCGAGGGTGTCGGCAACGGCGATGACCTCGTCGGTCGCGTGCAGCGCCCCTTGGCCGACGAGGATCGCCACCCGATTGCCGGCGTTCAAGATGTCCGCCGCGGTCTGCAGTTGATCGACTGAGGGGATCTGCCGGGGTGGCCACCACCCCACGCCGGAGTGCACCGTGTGGGTTTTCAGCGGTTGCTCGGGCACGGCATCCATGTCCTGGATATCGGCCGGCACGATGACGCAGGTGACGGTGCGCTCGGCCTTGGCGATGCGCATCGCGCGATCGATCATGTGATGGATCGTGGACGGATCGGTGACCTGTTGGCAGTAGGCCGAGGCGACGTCGGAGTAGAGCTGGAGGAGGTTGACTTCTTGTTGGAAGTCCCCGCCCATTGCCCGATTGAAGGTCTGGCCGACGATCGCGACCACCGGACGATGGTCCAGCTTCGCGTCGTAGAGGCCATTCAGCAGGTGGATGGCGCCTGGACCCGACGTGGCCATGCAGACCCCGACCTCGTCGGTGAACTTCGCGTGGCCGCACGCCATGAACGAGGCCATCTCCTCGTGACGGGTCTGGATGAAGCGGAGCTTGTCCTCGTGGCGTCGCAGGGCGCCGAGGATGCCGTTGATCCCGTCTCCTGGGAAGCCGTAGATCGTGTCCACGCCCCATTCGATGAGCCGCTCGCACAAATAGTCACCAGCAGTCATTCCCATGCGATGTTTGCTCCTTTGTCACCAAGTGGTCGAGGCCGATCACGAGAGTCATTACCGCGCTGCGGCGATGGCCCGAGAGCGCCGAGACGATGGGCAGCGCGGATCAGGTCAAACAACGTTCGAACTTTGATGTGCAGATCAGGCGGTCCGGCGGTGCGTAAGACCCGCAGCGACGTAAACAGATCACCTTCGAGGTCGATGTCACCGTTACAAACGCGCGCTAAGCCAAGTTCATCCAGCGCGAAGAGGAGGCGCCGAAGCTCGTCGGATGATCGAATCCGCACGATGCCTGGTCCCTCTCGAGGTCCCAGCGCGCCACCATCGAAGAACTCGAAGCACAGTGGTAGATCCTTGCCGAATGCTGAACGAAGGAGCGGTGCCACAGCCGCGGCCGCTTTCGATTTCCGATCAGACTCTGGCCGGCTGTCCGCAGTTTCGCTACACGGCAGAGGTTCGTCAGTCATCACACCAGAGCGCATGGTGATCGCCTCCTTGCAGGTGACTGACTCCTGGTCCAGGTTTGTTCTACCCGACAGCAAGCTGCGTTAATCAGTAGACCTGTATCATACATGTATCTCCATGTATGATACAGGTCTACTGAAAGTGACTGTGGCGGAGGATGACTACGGCGGGAGGACATGGATAGGCCTGAGCATGAAGCGGATCCGATCGGCAGGATCGAGATCGAGCTGCTCACACTCGTTCGTCACCTCGAGACATTTGGGCGCAGAAGTGACCTCTACGCTCGCGTCGACCGGGCCGGTTACCTTGCGCTGCGCACCCTCGATGAGCTCGGTGCAATGAATATTCACGCGCTTTCTGAGACACTGCATCTCGACGCTTCGACCGTCACCCGTCAAGTGGGCGTTATGCAAGTCGAGGGTCTTGTCGACCGCCGGCTCGATCGTGTTGATCGACGATCGTCAGTTGTCGTACTGACCCCTGCCGGTCGACGGATCATGCGTAGCGTCGAACGGAAGCGGCGTCGCCTCTTCGCAAGTTTGACGAAGGACTGGTCGAGCGAGGATCAGGAGAACTTCGGTCGGCTGACGGCGACGCTCAACGTTTCCCTTATCGAGCGCGACGTTGCCGTCCGTGATACCCGTCACAGTGGATCTTCGATGCGACGAGCGAAGGAGTGATCAACGTGAAAGCGGGCTGTTGTCAAAGTGTCCGGTCAGGTCTGATAGCGGGGCTCCGCTTATCCCCCCGCAACAGTGAGGGCCACGGCTTCTCGTCCGAGGCGACATGCGCTCTTCCGCCGTATGGGAGGCTTTTCGAGCAGATGTCAGTTCTTCAGCTGACCTTAACCACGAACGAGGTGCGGCCTGCCATCCGTAGGGACGTCGGGGGACACACCTACGAGCGAGCAGGATGAGCGCGCGATGGATCCAGGTGCTGCCCGATAGCGATGCAGCTGCCGGGCGCGTCGCCGAATTTATCGCTGGACGGCTCCGAGGCGCCGTGGCGGCGAAGGGGCGGTTTTGCATGGCCGTAAGTGGCGGCTCGACGCCGACCCCGATGTTCGAGGCGCTGGCTGCAACGACGCTCCCCTGGAGCCAGGTCGAGATCTACCAGGTGGACGAGCGGATTGCCCCCGAGGGAAGTCCCGAGCGAAATCTGACCAATCTCAAGGCGGCGCTTGGCAGCACTGGAGCGAGAATCGTGCCGATGCCTGTCGAATCGGACGATCTTGCGAGGGCTGCCATCGATTACGGCGAAATGTTGCCTGATCTCTTTGACCTCGTACATCTGGGTCTCGGCCTTGACGGACACACGGCGTCGCTCTTTCCGGCCGATTCAGCTCTTGACGTCGTCGATCAGGATGTCGCGCTATGCGGTCCCCATGAGGGTCTGTTGCGGATGACTCTCACCTACCGAGGTCTTTCGCGGGCGGCCGAGATCATCTGGCTAGTTACCGGTGCCACCAAAGCTGCTCCGCTTTCGCGCCTGTGCGCTGATGATCCAGGAGTCCCGGCAGTTCGAATCGCGTGTGAGCGGAGCAGGATCGTGGCCGATGGCCCCGCCGTGCAGGACCTGACGGCCCATCCACCGAGCGGCATTCATCTTTGGTACCGAAGCGCCTCGCCGTCCTCTTCGACACCGATCAAACCTTAATCGCCAGTGGCAGGCCAGTATCGTGCCGCGGCGGCGTTCGGCAATCCGATCGATATCGGCCAGCGTGGTGACTTTGAGTTGGCGCCCTGCAAGAATCATCCTCTGGGCTCTCCAGCTTCTCATGGTGATGGGTGTCGCCGACCGATCGGCCAGTCTCGACATCAGACATCCCACTACAAGTATCGTGACACGATATGCTGTAGCGGGGTCGTGATCGCTGCAGTGTGAAGTGCCCTACTTGTGACAGGAGCCTTCGTTGGTTGCATATCCGACAGAATCACTGACGCGTTCAGGCCGACCCCAAACAAAGCCAGCCGCAGAGCAATGGTCGCTGCATTCCGAAGCGCTTGGCAGTGAAGCCGTACGAGGATGAACCATTGGATGTGACTCATGCAGCCTACTGATCACCAAAAGCTCCTTAACTGGGTCGACGACTTCGCTTTACTCACCGAACCTGACGTCGTTGTGTGGTGCGACGGATCGGCAGAAGAGTACGAGCGACTGTGCAAACTATTAGTCGAACGTGGAACATTCACAAAGCTCTCCGACGCGAAAAGGGCCGGCGAGCTATTGGGCACGCTCTGATGCGCGCGGCGTGGCGCGTGTCGAAAATCGCACGTTCATCTGCTCGTCGGGACAACAAGAGGCAGGACCGACGAACAACTGGATGGATCCCACCGAAATGCGTGACACACTCACGCCACTTTTCCGCTCGTCGATGCACGGACGGACGCTCTATGTTGTTCCGTTCTCGATGGGACCGCTCGGCTCACCGATCTCGCGCATTGGAGTGCAGCTCACCGATTCTCCTTATGCCGTCGTCAGTATGCGGATCATGACACGCATGGGTAACGCGGCCCCTTGACGTCCTTGGCTCGAATGGCGAGTTCATCGCATGCCATCACTCCGTCGGCGCACCGCTCGAGCCCGGGCAAGAAGATGTCGCATGGCCGTGCAACCCCGACAACGTCTTCATCTCGCACTTTCCTGAGACACGCGAGATCTGGTCCTACGGTTCCGGCTATGGCGGGAACGCCTTGCTTGGAAAGAAGTGTCTCGCCTTGCGGATCGCGTCGGTCATCGCGCGCGACGAGGGTTGGCTCGCCGAGCACATGTTGGTGGTGAAAGTCACGTCGCCCGAAGGTGACGTGCGTTATATGGGCCTCCCGGCATAGATGTGGGTCGATTCAGGGATCAACTATTGGCACACGCTCATGGGGAAGGACGTGCTCGACAGGCCCGAGGGTCAACATGATGAGCCCGAGGGCCGCATTCGCGGAGTGGAAGCCGTAGGCGCGGTTGACGATGAGACGCACCCTGCGGTTGAGCCCTTCGTGCTGTGCGTTGTTGATGCCGAGACGGACCGCTGCCAAGATGCCCGCTCTCCGTTTGCGGATCGTCTGGGCGACGGTGACGAAGGCCTTGAGCCCGCTTCTCGATGCCTTGGAACAGAATCGGTCGAGGAGCTGGCCGACCTCGCCCTCGGAAAGGTCACCGGCGAACACGGCACGAAGCGCCTCCTTCAGCGCGTAGGCACGCCAGAGGTCGCCTCCTCTGCGCTTCAGCCTTCTGAGCGTCACGGCCTGGTCGTCGGTGAGATCGGTCGGGTTCTTCAGCAGCGCCCAGCGCGCTCCTTTGAAGCGTCGTGCCGCATCTTTGTCCGGGAGCTTGCGGAGGTCTTGCCAGACCTCTCGACGGACCTTGTCGAGGGCGGTGGTGATGAGGTGAGATCGGACCGGGGCGCGGTGCCTGCCTCTCAACAGGTCCGTTTCCCCAGCCCGTCTCCCGAACCGGACGTGCGACTTCCACCGCATCCGGCTCTCCACGAGCCCGTGCCGCTCGGCTATGGAGCCTCGATCGTCACC
>DATCDR010000028.1:0-3753 GCA_036510575.1 Acidimicrobiales bacterium
GGACCAGTCCTTGGACGACCTCCTTCCATCTGTCTGGCTGCAACTCGCCCAAGACGGCGACACTGAGGAGAGCGCACTCATGAGAGCGATGGTGACCGCCTGGTCATCACGAGCAACGGGCGATCCTGCGGCACTCATCGAGCAAGGGGCGCTCGCTGACGCAAACCAGGTTGCACTCGTCATGAACTTCGCGGCGACCACCAACATCTTGATCCACATGCTCTGTGAGATCACCACCGAGGAGTTCACTTCCGCTACAAAGCGGCTCTGGGAGCTGCTCGGAACAGCCTGAGCAGTCGTATCTGACCTCCGTGGGACCTGCCCCGTCGATCGAACGCGCCAGCTCTGGAGTCGCGTTCGTCGACCCGTTTACTCCTCTCGAAGCACGACCGCAGCAGGCGTCGTGGCCGCGACGCGTCCGGGAATCGCAGCCACCAAGTTGGCGAGAACCAGTCCACCTACCGCCACTAAGGCGATTGAAAGCGGCACCGATGGGGCGGGCACGGAGTCGATCTGTTTCGCGAACAGGATCCAGAGTTGCCGGCCGACGGCGATCCCGACCGGGAGGCCGACGACGATCCCGACGACTGCCGTGATGGTCGCCTGCCAGGTCAACGTCACGGCGAGTTGCCGCTTGGTAAACCCGAGGGTCTTTAAGAGCGCCAGGTCGCGGCGTCGTTTGCGAACCGTCGCAACCAACGCGACTGCAAGGGCCAGGATCGCTCCGATCGCGAGACCGCCGGCGAGCACCTCTGGAGTGCTGCCTGTGGACTGGTAGTTGACAATCTCGGCCGGACGCTGAACGGGCAGAATGATCACGCTGTCACCCTCTGCCTGCGGGTCGTGCGAAAACTGTTTTGCCGCGATCGCGACGATGCGTTCTAGATCCTTTTGACCCGCCGAAGCAGTCACGTTCGACCGGAATCGCACGAACGCGAGCGGCGGACCGTCGAGGATCGGATCAGGTGGTTGGGTCGCTCGGAGGAAGCTGGCGGGAATGTCGTGGTCGGCGATGAGCGCCCCGGTGCCCATCGAAGGGTGCACGGCGAAGGTGCTCGAGCCTGCAATCGCCGGGAAGGTGGCGGTGCCGACGATCTTGGCGCTTACTGGCGCAAGATAGAGCGGCGCCAAATTCGGCGCGCCGTAGCTGATCGTCGCGGTTTGGCCGATCTCTTTGTGCAACAGCGCGAGCGTGGCGGCGCCCACTACGATCTGCCGCTTGCCTGGCTGGATGGCGTGTCCAGCAAGGATCGGTGGGCTGACCGACGGGACGCCGTTGGTCGTTAACGCCGGGACGGTCTGGCCGTCGATCTGGAGGTTGGGGTCTGCGTATCCCGACCATGCAGCCACGTCGGGATCGTGATCGAGCGCCGTCGAGGCGGCGGGAGGGATGTCGTACTCCGACAGCAGAGCGGAGTTCCAGTTCCAGCCGTAGAGCCTCGGATGGGTGACCAACGTGTGCAAGCTGGCGCTGAAGGTGAGCGTCGCCGCGACGGTTGCAACGGCTACGACCGCCCCGGTCAGGACCCATCGAGTGGGCACGTTCGTGCGTCCCGATCGGGACTCGAGGGCGAACTGCACGCCGATCACCGCCGGGAGGGGGAGCCCGAGTGAGTTAGCAGCGTGGACCACCCTGGACGGTCGAGAACCTGCCCATTGGCTTCTAGCCCCGAGTCGGTGTGGGGTCGTCTTGAAGGCGAGGATCCCCGAGACGATGGAAAGGCCGCCGAGGAAGAGTGCGAGGCCGGCACCGAGCACCGTCCAGTCGAACGCAATTCCAGGGTGGTACACCGCTCTGATCGGCCCGAGCGGCGACAGCGGTGAGAGCAGTACCGCGGTGACGCATGCCAACAACGATCCGAGGAAGATCGCTGCGAGGATGCCTGATAGCGCATCCATGGTCGTCGCGAGCGGACTCGCGCCGAGCGCGCGGAGTAGCTCGCGTTCGTATTCGCTCGAGCGACCATCGAGAGTAAGGTGATGAGCGCCGTCGCGGCGGCGATGAGCCCGAACGCACCGAGCGCGATCGACTCGGGTTCGACTGCTCGCTCGACCTTGGCCTCGGTCGTGGCGGTCACGCTGAAGTTGCCCACCCCACCAGCCGGTAGGAGCGCCAAAAGCTGCTGCTCGACCGAGGCGATGTTGTGGAAGCCGGGTCGGAGCTGAATTGCGTACCAGGTGCCCTCGGTGTCGGCGTCGGGAATGAGCCTGCTGAAGGCAGGCGTGTACACGACGTTGGTCGGGAGACGGTCGGTGTCATCCTCGATGACCTAGTTGTTGAACTCGACGATCCCGACGAGCTTCATGTCGATGCGCAGGTGCGGCGGTACCTTGGCCGTGCCGAACCCGGGCAGGTTTCCTTGGGCGACCGTGTACGCGCCGATCGGCACGACCTCGTTGAGGCGAATGCCCATCAGTCGCGCGCCGAGCGCCGTCGTCATGAACTCGTTGGCGCGATTGGGGTTGGCGAGGCGACCCTCGACGGCAGTGACCCGATCCTCGTCGAAGTACAGACCGGTCTTGCTCGACGCGAAGTTGACGTCGTTGCCGAGGCTGAGGTTCGGCGCACCGCTCGGCTCGAGGGGGGTGGCGTAGACCCCTACCCAGCTCTCGACACTCTTGACCGCTCGGAGATGGGCAATCGCCGCAGCGACGCGTGGTGAGTAGTTCGTTGCGCCGATACTGGTGATGCCATACGTCGAGAGCGTGAGGTCCGAGGCGTTCGTGCTCGCCAAGAACGCGGGATACGACGACTGGGTTCGACGGCCAGCCGCCACCGAGCCCATCGCGATGCCGCACGACGAGCCCGAGCAGCAACACGAGGGTCGCGTAGTCGCCCCACCGGCGCGAGAACGTACTGGCGAGCCGGTACCGGACCACTTCGAAAACCGCGCCGGTCCTGCCCCGAACACTGGTGGCGTCCGTCGGCGACCTCACTGTTTGCCCACGCGGTAAAGACCAGTCGGGGTCACCTCGTTACTGTGACTGATCGACCGAGCCATCGCCAGGGTGCCACCTTCACCGCCTCGCGGCCTATTCGTCGTGCTGGCACGACCCGGAGGACCTTGAGAGGTCATGCGCGCACCCGAGGCACTTGCTGGTCGCGGCGCGCATTGCCACCAGCAAACGGACTTCGATTCGGGCAGGGGCAGCAGGTCGCGTCGGCTTCAGTTTTCTGCTTAGCGTCAGCGAGCTACCAGGGTCGCACCTTGCCAAGGCGACCGATGCCGAAGAGGATGACGAAGCCGACGCCAAGCTGGACCAAAGCGAGCGTCATCGCCTGTTGATATGAGCCGTAGAACACGGCCTCGTAGAGCGCTATCGGCATCATGGTCGCAGCAGGCACCGACCCGACGATGATCATGGTCGCACCGAAGTCACCGAGCGCTCTGCCGAATCCCATGGCGATGCCTGCGACAATCCCGCGCCGGGCGAGGGCCAATGTCACGACGAATGGGATTCGCCACCTCGAAAGCCCCATTGCGCGAGCTGCCTGTTCGAAGCGAGGGTCGACGCTCGAGATCGCGGCTCGCGAGTAGCGAAGGCAGTAAGGGAATGACTCGACGACCTGCGCGACCACGATTCCGGTGAAGGTGAACGTGAGCGGGTGGCCGAGGAAGCGAACCTCCGCGTTGCGTATCGGCCCTGGACCTCCCATCGCCGTGAGGAGGTACCAGCCGACCACCGTCGGTGGGAGCGCCATCGGCATGCTGAAGAGGATCTCGATGGCATTCCTGCCTGGGAGTGCCCCTT
>DATCDR010000029.1:0-14904 GCA_036510575.1 Acidimicrobiales bacterium
CAGAGCGTCGAAGCAGGTGGGTCTCATAGACCCGTTCCACACCGTCAGAACCCGTGTAGTGGCGACGGGTCGTCGAGATGTGCATCGCTCCACCACGCCTGGGCACAGCAATATCTTACACCGGTGCAATTCACAATTCAACAGATTAGTGGCTACAGTTTCGAGACAAACTCAACCATTGGTGCAGCACAGAGGTGAAATCGGGAGGTTGGGAGGACTTAACTTCGGACTAACCACCCGTCAGCGAGAAATGCTGGTAGTCAGGGGTCATCGGCCAGCGCCCGCCCCACTGCCACCCGACCTCGGCGAATGCATCGACGAGCGTTCCACGCGGGATCGCCATACCGCGCCGAACGTCACGGCGATCTCTGTAGGAAGCGCCAGCTGGCGGGATAATCGTCGCCCCGTCGATATAGGGATTCTGCACGTCGTTCACGTCGATCGCCTCGCCATAGGCATGCACGGACCAGCGCGGCGGTCCTTGAGCGACGGCGTATCGGCAGTTGAACCCCGAGGTGTCGTCGCCCGCCGCGGCCGCATTGTCGCTGCCGTTAAACGCGGATTCGGGGATCATCTCTTTGATCGGGAACGCGGCTTCGTAGAGCAACTTGAACACGCTGATGACCGACGTCACGACCGCTTCGTTGACGACCATCGTGCCGAGGTGGGTAGCGCCGTCGAAGCCCACGTAGCTCATCTTCACGGAACGAAGCTCGCTGGCTGCGACCGGGCAGCCGATGTGCCAGGTTGCACCGAGCTGTGCTGTCGAGACGCGAGCCAGGCTCGATGCGAAGGCCGGTCTGGTCCGAAGGTGTTCGAGCACAGAGTGTGGCGTCGAGACGTCATGCGAAAGCGTCAGCGGACTTGCGGGCTGCAGGCTCAGCGACGGCCCGACGAGCGGCGCCAGCAGACCTCCCGCGATGAGCATCCGGCGCCAGCGGTCCCGGTGATTCATGCGGTGGCTCACGAGAATCGATCGTAGGGCACTCAATTCGGGCGATTCCCGCTCGCGCATCAGTCAGCTCGTTGCCGGAGCGGGTGGCTAGTTGCACCCGCTCCGGGACGGCGTCGCCTCAGGCCGCTTTCGGGGCCACGAACTGCAGGTCGAGCTCGATAGCGATCTTCTTGCCGAGCGCAAAGCGGTCGACCCCGAGCGGCATGTTGAAGTCCACTCCGAAGTCGTCACGAGTGATCTCCGTCGTGGCGCTGAACCCGGCGTGGGTGCTGTTGTCCCCTGGGAAGTCCTGGACCCCCTCGAACTCCACATCCAGTACAACCGGGCGCGTAATGCCGTTGATGCTGAGCTCACCGTCGAGCTTGTAAGCGTCGCCGTCGGTGCGAAGAGCGGAAGACTTGAACGACATTTGGGGGTTCTCGTCACTCGAGAAGAAGTCAGTCGATCGGAGGTGGTTGTCGCGGTCGGGCTGATTGGTGTCGACCGACGACATGTCGATGGTGGCCTCGGTGCTCACGTCACCTGGTGTGGTCCCGACGTGAAGTGACGCGGTGAAGGAGTTGAACCGACCGCGCACGTTGGTAAGGCCGATGTGGCGGACTTTGAAGTTGACTCCGGAGTGGTTGGGGTCGATCGTCCAGGTTCCTGGTGCGAGCGGAAGAGCAATTTCGACTGGCGTCTCCTTGTCGTGAGTTGCCCGCAACTACATGTTACGGAGGGTGACTGTTAAGAAGAATATAGTACCGGGCGTGATTATTCCGACTCGGGCGATAGTCCGGTAGAATCTCGGTTATGGCAGGACTGGCGTGGGGCGTTGGGAACACCGAGGGTGAGGAGCTCACGCCGGCACGAGCTGCTGCGATGGAGTCGGCGATCATCTTCACCGCTGGATTCCATCGCTGGATAACGAGCGTCGGCACGGATGGGATCAGTTACGCGCGTTTGCGGTTGCTCGAGGATCTGCACTGCCGCGGACCGCAGAAGATGCGTGCACTCGCTGATGAGTTGGGGCTCACCCCGCGCAACATCACCGACGCGGTCGACGCACTCGAAACTGAAGGTCTCGTCCGTCGGACCGCTCACCCGACGGACCGCCGCGCCACGCTCGTGGAGCTGACGGACGCGGGTGTTGCCACTGCGGAAAAGGAGCTCCTTCCACGGCAGTGGGCCATCGGTGACCTCTTCCGCGAGCTCTCCGATGCCGAGCAGGTAGAGCTGTCAGAGTTGCTCGACCGACTTGCCGATGGTCTTCGCCGACGAGGGCAGCGCGTCTAGCCAGCAGTTGCGGCGAGCTACCTCGTGATCGCCGGGGCCGCGATGTCGTCGGGCACTACCTCGACCCACGTTCTCCCCGGCGCGAGCGTGACCTCGGCGCCGTTCGCGTCCGTGAAGGTCGTCTTGTCGGCCACGGCTAGACGGTGCCACGTGACCGCGAACGCCCTGCCGCCGCGCAACACGTAGCCGGGGCCGCTGCCAACGAGATTGCTCTCGATGTCGCCCGAGCCGCCAGGGCAGCCGCTCTCGCAGTACGGACCGATCTGATAGTGCACGATAGCGACCACGACGTTCGTCGTCGTTACCTGCTTACCAGTTGAGGCGTCGATGTCCGGCACCCCTGAGTAGGTGTGGAGCCACTGGTGCTCGGTCGGATCCCACTTCCAGACGACGTCGGTGCCGTAGGAGAAGTTGATCGCGAGGTCGGCTGCAGGCGTCCAGTCGGTCGGCACCTTGGCGCCGAAATCGAAGATCGGCGACGGCCGCGTTTTTTCAGAGGAGAACAGGCCGTAGAGGGAGCCGGTGCTCGTGTAGAGGTTGTCCGGCGGGAGGCGCGAGTCGGTCCGATGACCGGCAGCCTGGGCTCCTTCTAAGAGGTTCGCCCCGGTCAGCCACGGCTCCTTGGCGAGTCCGTTGACGTTTGGATCGATGCCACCTGCAAACGCCAGGATCGGCCGCCCGAACTCAGGTGCGACCATGTTCCAGTCCACCCACCGGACCGATCGAGTGGGGCCGATGATCGGTGCATCTTGACATTGGAAGACTGCGACGTATCGCATGATGAAGCCCTCGGCAGGGGTGTCAAAGACGATGTCTGCTTCGTTTAGGCCACTTTGTGGGCGTGCGCCGTCTGGCTCGTTTCCGATCTTGACGAGGAGCGCGGGTCGGTTCGGGATCGTCTTTACTCCAGGGGCCGGATCGTCGGTCAACGGGCACCTGGGTCCGGCAGCAGTGGTAGTTGCCGGTATGGTGGTCGTAGTCGTGGTAGTTGGTGGCGGTGCCACGATCGGCTTGGGCGAGGCGGCGAGACCTATGGGGAGCCCGACGGCGAGACCTACCACCGCGAGCGAGCTGACGATAACGATCACCTGGTTTCGTCGCCGTGCGCCGACCCAGGCCACGAGGGCGTGCGACTTCCCCTGGAGAGTTTCGATGATCTTCACCTATCGAAACGTACTGGTCGAAGCCTTGGCAGAACAGTCACTTCGCGAATACCCCGCCCACCTGGCGCGATGAGGACGGTGATCTCGGTCGTCGCAAACTGGTCGCAGGCGTGCGGCACGAGCGTCGACCCTTAGCGGCGGACTCCACCGTCTAGTCGCCAGTGTCGCGAGACCGTGCTTAGCCACTCGGTTTCGCCCCGCGGCGTCAAGATGAACCGGCTGATCGTGCGCTGTCCGCCCTCGTGGTCGCCGTAGAGGAGATCCACGGTGAGTGCCTCGCGACCGGTGATCGCATCCTTGGCGGCGTGAAACGCCGGATCGCTCTCGTCGCGGAAGGTGCCCTGCCAGAATCCGAGATCCCCAGCGGGAACGTAGAGATCTCGGGTGAGCCGATGAAAGTGATCGATCTCTCGTGGCGATTCGACCGTGATGTCGCTCGGATAGAAGTCCCATCGATCAAGGAACGCCAGGCCGTGCCCTACGTTTCGGAGCGCGATGGCGAGGTAGACGGCACCCTCGCCCACCTCGGCGATCGCATGCCCACCGTCGACTGCGATCCAGTGGTCGTCCGCGAATCGAATCTTCTCGACCGGATCATGGATCCTCGACGGCACGAGAATAGGGAGGAGACCTGCGAGCAGCGCACGTTCGGTGACCCTCGCGGACCGGCTCCCGAATCTCACGGCGGCAAACGTCGAGACGGCGAGGATCACCGTGCCTCATGCTGTTGCAAAGGACGCGACAGTGGCCCAGTTGGTCAAGAGATCTCGATACCGGTCAGCTCCGCACAGGCGCCGAGCAGACCCGACTGCACGTCGAGATCGTGGACTGCCGGGTGCGTCGGACTGGGCTTTTGGTGGTAAAAGTACGCTCCAGAGACGGTGGCAGCGGGCTCCTCGCTGACAGCGAGCCAGGCCTGGGTTACGGCGCCGAGCGCGAGATCATCGGTTGCGCCGGGGCCACCCATTTTCGTCGCGACCCAGCCGGGTTCGAGCGCATTCGAGCACGTCGTTGGCCACAGTCGGGCCAGCGCGAACGCCAGGGCTACCTCGAAGAGCTTCGAGTCCGAGTACGCATGATGGCCGTTCCAGGGCCGATTGGCCCACTGCAGGTCCTCGAGATCCGCACTTCCGCCCAGATGCAGCCCGGAGCTCACGTAGATCAGCCGCTCGGGAGCGGTGATGAGCGCGGTGAGGACGTACGTCGCGAGCACGTTGATCGCAAACACGTGGGCGAGACCATCGACGGTCTCGATGCGTCGAGGCTCGCGGTTGCCGACTGCGGCATTGTGAATCACGGCGTCGAATCTGCCGGTCTCGTTTGCCTGCTCTGCGACCTTACGAGTCTCCTCGATGCTCGACAGGTCACCAACCACGACGCCACTTGCTGTCGGTAGCGCGGACTTCGCGTCGGCGGCGCGCGCCTCGCTTCTGGCGTGCAGCGTGACGTCGTGACCGTCTTCGATCAAAAGGCGTGCTGCCATGAGCCCGAGCCCGTCTGCTGAACCAGTGATGAATACTCGCGCCATCAGACTCCTTCCGTGACCAGACGCTGTCCGCGGCCGCTAGCTGTGGCACCACGGTATCCAGGCGCGTCGGGCCGCCGTGACGAGCTCGCTGGTCGATGCTCCTTGCCACCCGCCTGCTCTCGGCTCCTCAGCCCCGCTTCGTCGACTTCTTCGCGGGGCTGCGGCGCTTGACGGCCTTTGATGCAGGTGCGGGGGCCTTTCGCGCTTTGGTCGTGCCTGAAGCGGCGATCGGCTGCACCATCGCTCGTGGGTCGACGAGGCGATCGAACTCCTCCGCGCTCACCGCGCCGAGCGCAAGGGCCGCTTCGCGAAGCGTCGCGTCGTTCGCGTTTGCATAGATCGCCACCCTCGCTGCTTCGTCGTAACCGATTACCGGACTGAGAGCGGTGACGAGCATCAGTGATCGCTCGACGAAGCTCGCAATCTGCTTGGTGTTCGGTTCCATGCCGTCGACGAGGAACCTGCGGAAGTTGGTCATTCCGCCGGAAAGGATGCGGATCGACTCCATCACGTTGTGGATCATGAGTGGCTTGTAGACGTTCATCTCAAGGTGTCCGCCACCCCCTCCAAGCGCGACCGCGACGTCGAGACCGATCACCTGGGTAGCGATCATCGTCAGTGCCTCGCACTGGGTGGGATTTACCTTGCCCGGCATGATCGATGAGCCGGGCTCGTTAGCCGGCAGGATCAGCTCGTGGATTCCAGCCCGCGGCCCCGCTGCGAGCAGGCGGATGTCGTTCGCGATCTTAAAGAGCGAAACGGCGAGCGTCCGAAGCGCGGCGGAGAGATGCACGATGGCGTCATGCGAGCCTTGGACCGTGAACTTGTTCGGTGCTGGGACGAACGGCAGCCTGGTGAGCGAAGCGATCTCGGCCGCGACAGCGAGATCAAAGCCCGGAGGGGCGTTGATGCCGGTGCCTACCGCTGTGCCCCCGAGTGAGAGGCGGTAGACCCCGCCGAGCGCGTATTCGATCCGTTCGACGTCATCTTCGAGCAAGCCGACGTAGCCGGAGAACTCCTGGCCGAGCGTGAGCGGTGTGGCGTCTTGGAGATGCGTGCGGCCGATCTTGATGATCTCCCTCCACTCCTCGGCGCGCAGGTGTAGCGCATCGCGAAGCTCGCGGACTGCAGGGAGCAGCTCGGAGGTGACGCCCGCCGCGGCGGCGAGATACATCGCAGACGGAAACGAATCGTTCGAGGACTGCGACATGTTGACGTGATCGTTCGGGTGCACCGGCGACTTGGATCCGACCGGCGTACCCGCGAGCTCACAGGCGCGATTGGAGATGACCTCGTTGACGTTCATGTTGAACTGGGTCCCGCTTCCGGTCATCCAGACGTGGAGCGGAAACATGTCGGCGTGTCTGCCGGAAAGGATCTCGTCGCAGACCGTGACGATCAAGATCTTGTTCGCGCGAGAGAGCCTGCCGTCCTCGTGATTCACGATCGCGGCGGCCTTCTTTAGGGTCGCGTAGGCGCCGATCATCTCACGAGGGATCAAGTCGTCGCCGATGGCGAAGTGCTCGAGTGATCGTTGTGTCTCTGCTCCCCAGAGCTTGTCGGCCGGAACGGCCACCTCGCCGAGGCTGTCGCTCTCGAGGCGGAACCGCTTCGTCGTTGCCTCTTTCTTGCCCGTCTCGATCACCTCGCCTCGTGTTCGCCCTGCCATCCGCAGCCGCTCGCGTAGTGCAGATCCTAAGGATGATGCGCACCTGGCCATCCAGAATCGCTGGAGCTCCCTCGCTGTAGCAGCGTCGAACCCGCGGTGACGAGGGCGGTTTTGCCGGCATATCCGCGTCGGTAGGCTCGCCGGATTAGCGACGAAGGAGAAACGACATGGCGCTTCAGCAGTCGGAGGTGCGCGGCCCGGAGCTGAGCCCGCGACGCTGGTGGACCTTGATCGCGGTCTGCGCGGCATCGTTCATGTTGCTCGTCGACGTCACGATCGTCCAGGTCGCGCTGCCGACCATTCAGCGACATCTGCACGCAAGCTTTTCCGACCTGCAGTGGGTGATCGACGCCTACGCGCTGACACTCGCCACGTTGATCCTGACCTGGGGCTCGGTCTCGGACCGATTCGGGCGAAAGCGCGTTTTCATCTTTGGGCTCATCGTTTTTACGGTCTCGTCGTTGCTCTGCGGGATCGCGGGATCTATCACGATGCTGATCTGGGCGCGGGCCCTGCAAGGCGTCGGTGGGGCAGCGATGTTCGCCACTGGTCTCGCCCTCATCGGTCAGGACTTCCAAGGGCGCGAGCGAGGAAAGGCGATCGCGGCGTGGGGAGCGACTGTCGGCGGAGCGGTGGCGATCGGTCCACTCGTCGGCGGCGTGCTGACAAGTGGCCTCGGTTGGCGATGGATCTTCTTCGTCAACCTGCCGGTTGGTGTCGCTGCGCTTTGGGTCTCGGTCTCGAGAATGGTGAATCAGGGCGACCCTGGGGCGACCGGGCTCGATGTGGCCGGCCTGGTGACATTTTCCGCGGCGATGTTCCTCCTCGAGTACGCGCTCATCCGCGGCAACGCAATCGGCTGGCAGAGCGCCGAGCTGCTCTCGCTGCTCGGTGGCGCTGCTTTGGCGATGTTGCTCTTCATCTTCGCCGAGCTTCGCCAGTCCCGGCCGATGTTCGACCTCTCGCTTTTTAGAAAGCCCGGCTTCACAGGTGTGTGCGTTGGGACCTTCGCCGTTGGAGCGGGGATGTTCGCCCTTTTGCCCTATCTCACGTTCTACTTGCAGAACGACCTCGGCTTTTCGCCACTTGCCGGCGGCGTTCGACTGCTTCCCTCGACGCTGCTCGCGTTTCTTGTTCCGCTGACGTTTCGCTCAGTTACCGAGAAGCTCCCCGCGGGTCTCGTGCTTGGCGGTGGAATAGCGATCACCGCAGGCGGGATCGCGGCACTGCTGGCGGTCAGCGCGACCTCGAGCTGGACCGCGCTTATTCCCGGCGAGTTGCTAGCCGGTTTCGGGATCGGCATTTCGAACCCGGCGATCGCCCGAGTCGGCCTCGGCGTGGTGCCCCCTGAGCGAAGCGGTATGGCGTCGGGGATCAGTAACACGTTTCGCATCGGTGGACTCGCCACCGGCGTCGCGGCACTCGGGGCGATCTTCCAGCAGCGGATCACGACGGAGTTGACGCCGCTATTTGGCGTGCATGCGGCCGCACTCGGCAAGATCGTGTCCTCCGCCGGCGTTGCTGCGGCGGTCGCGGCGGTGCACGGTCAAGCAGGCGCGGCAACGGCCACACGGGTGGCGTTCATCTCGGGGCTGCACCTGATTCTCGTGATCGGCACGGTTCTTGTCGCCTTCGGTGCTGTGGTTTCGGTCGCGCTCGTTCGAGCCAAGGATTTCGTGCACCCTCCTGGCCCGCTGGCTGTGCACCAAGATGAGCAGGTGTCTGCGCTCGAGGGCTGATACCCGATCAGAGCAGCCGCGAGGGCGCTTAGAGCCAGGTCCGCAGCTCTTCTGCGGATGCGCGATTCCAAGACGTTGGCCACTTCGCTCGCGCTCGTGCGCGCTTTGATCGCTGGCGAAGGATCAAGTCGTAGGCCAGGCGGGCAAGTCCGGGCGAGTCGCGGACGGCGTCAGTGAGCCATGCTTCGGCAACGACGGTGTCGTGATGATCGCCAAGGACGGTCTGGACTGAAGCGAGCGCCTTCGCGAATTCTGCTGCGCCGGCGACAGAAGGTCCTACCGCCTCGGCGGCGTAGCGACAGCGTTTGACGAGAATTCGGACGCCGTGGAGGGAGGCGTCGGTAGGTGCCGTGCCGAGGCGCTCCACGTCGGTGTCGAGCTCGTGCCATGGCTTTTTGACGAACTCGGCTGCGACCTCGCTCGCCGGCTCGCCCACAAGGTGCACGAGCTTTGATCTGAGCGGTGGCATCTCGGCGAGGTCACGCAAGGTCGCACTCAGCGCGCCGAATCGATCGCTCTCGAGCTCTCCGAGCATGATCGCTCGCGCCGAATCGTTCTGAGTGGTGAGGCGAGCCGACAAGAGAGCCACCTCTTGAGGATCGGCTCGAGGGAGTCGTCGCGCATCGGCCTCGAGAGCCTTCGCGAGTACGTCGCCGTCTCGAACCGGGCCTACCGCACGTCCGAGCCAACGCAGCTCCTTGCCGAGTCCTCGGCGGGGTCGCGGCCGCATTAGCGGCGCGAACGTGCGCAAGTCGGAGTGCAGCCTGCGTAGGCCGACCCGGAACTGATGGACGTCTTCCGGATCGAGTCCGGAGCGCACGCCTGGTTCGTGCTGGGCGATCTGAGCTATCGACCTCGAGAGCGCCTGGCGCACCAGGTAGCCGAGCGAACCTGCGTCATCTAAGGACCGTCCGTGTGGGCTCGCCTGGTCGAGGGGTCGAGACGTGGTGAGGGGTGCTCGCTGCGCTGCGGTTTCGCTCGTCATCTCGGTCTCTACGACTGCTCGGGCGCGTGGCCGGACTCTCGTCGCATTCACGCCTGGTGGTCACTCACCGTAGTGCTTCTTCGGCGTAATGATTGCCGAGCCCCAGCTAGGGAGGATTGTCGGCTCGGTTCCGATAGATCGAGCTCAGTGCCGTAATTTTCCGACGCCGAGAGTTATCTCACGACGGTGATTAGCGCCAAGCTCCCCTGGTCGTCGAGTCGTTGATCACCGGCGCCGGCGGCCTTGACGCCGAGTGCTGAGCCGCTATCGTCGCCCCCATGTCAATTCCCACTCGCACGCTTGGACGCACCGGCGAAGACGTCACGATCCTCGGCTTTGGAGCCATGGAACTTCGGGGGCAGCCTCGTGGCCCTGAGATCAGTGATGAGGACGCGGGCCGTCTTTTGAACTCGGTCCTCGACCTCGGCATCAACTTGATCGACACCTCGATCGACTACGGCCGAAGCGAGGAGCTGATCGGACAGTTCATCGTCGACCGTCGCGGTGAGTACTTCCTCGCGTCGAAGTGCGGATGCCTGATCGGTGAGCCGCCTGCCGGGTCGACGCCGCCGTATCCGCACGACTACAGCCCGGCGAACTTGCGGGCTGGGATCGAACAGAGCCTGACGAGATTGAAGACTGATCACCTCGACCTGCTCCAGGTGCATATCTCGCCGAGCCAGGCGCAAATGGAGAGCGACGGGACGATCGAGACGATGCAAGCGCTCCAAGACGAGGGCAAGGTTCGCTTTCTCGGAATGTCCGGGACGCTTCCGCACCTGGCCGACCACATCGAGATGGGCGTCTTCGATGTCTTTCAGATCCCGTATTCGGCCTTGCAGCGCGAGCACGAGGCGCTGATCGACGACGCGGTCGAGGCCGGCGCCGGGACGCTCATCCGTGGTGGTGCGGCCAGAGGCGCGCCGGCAGAGGACAAGGGATGGAGCACGTCGCCGATCGGCCTCGCCGATGGTGAGGGTCAACGGCGGTGGGAGCTCTCCGGTATCGAGGACCTGCTCGGCGACATGAGCAGGCTGGAGTTCGTGCTCCGCTTCACGCTCTCACACCCCGGCCTTTCGAGCACGATCGTTGGCACGTCGAAGATCGGCCACCTCGACTCCAACGTGGCGATCGCCGAGAAGGGCCCGCTGCCAAGCGATCTTTACGAAGAAGCCAAGCGGCGACTCGAGACGCCGAACGCCTGAGTCAAGCGGCGCCGCTTCGGATCCGAGTCGGGTCATCGGCTGACCCGACTCGGGCAGGTGCATCTTCGAGGAGCAGCCCCAGAGGGGCGCCGACGCACCGCTCGCGTGATGGCTACGGTGAGAGCAGCGACCGCCCGTCGACGAGCGCCGGGCTGAATTTTGGGGAGATCCGAGATGTGGAATGACTTCACGACCGACGGCGTGGTCGGCGTTCGGGCCGAGATCACGACGTTCCCAGGAGGCAACGGCGACGAGATTCACGCCTACATCGCACGTCCGCTGGCAGAGAGCAAGCGCGGCGGCGTGATCTTGTTGCACCACATGCCTGGGTGGGACGAGTTCTACCAGGAGACCGCGGAGCGGCTCGCCAGGCATGGCTGCGACGTGATCGTTCCTGACCTTTACTGCAGGTTCGGGCACGGCTCTCCTGACGACATGAGCGCGAAGGTCCGCTCGATGGGCGGCGTACCCGACGCGACCGTCATGGCCGACAGCGCGGCGGCGCGTGACTGGCTTCGAGCGCTGCCGACGAGCAACGGCAAGGTCGCGATCATGGGCTCGTGCTCGGGCGGCCGGCACTCGATTCTCGCCGCCTCGACGGTGCACGGCTTTGACGCCGTGGTGGATCTTTGGGGCGGTGGTGTGATCATGTTGGAAGACCAGTTCAGCGAGGCACGCCCGGTCGCGCCGATCACGCTCACCGCCGACATCGACGCTCCCGTGCTCGGGCTCTTCGGCAACGATGACCCGTCCCCCACGCCCGAAGAGGTGGACCTCCAAGAAGAGGAGATGAAGAAGTACGGAAAGACCTATGAGTTCCATCGCTACGACGGAGCTCCCCACGCCTACTTCTGCTATCACCTGCACCGCTACCGGCACGAGGCAGCCATGGAGAGCTGGGCGCACATCTTCCGATTCTTCGAGGAGAACCTCTCCGCTTAGAGGCGTTCAGGCCGCGTTCTAGCCGACACCCACGGTGCAGCCGACACCCACGGTGCAGCCGAGATCTGGCGCACCTGAGTGTCCGCCGCTAAACGGCCTAGACGAAGATGTCGTCGGTGGTGAGCAGATCCTTGGTGATGTGCTGCTCATGGCTGTAGCGAAGGAGCGCGTCGAGGCTCGGACGAGTTGCTTCGATCCCGTACGGAATTGGATCTGGGCCAAGCAGGGTGCGCGTCTCTGCGAGTGCGGCTTCGGCAGGGGTCAGCTCGACGCCCGACGCGAGGCGGTCCATGAATACTGCCTTGCCTGCTTCGAAGTAGTCGACGAGATTCTTTGCCAACGCGGTATCGGCTTCGGCGAGCGAAGCCTTGAGCGCGATGGCGTGGTTGATCGGGAAGATCTTCGTCGAGGTGTACCACTCGCTCTCAGCAGCTGCTGGGTCGTCAAAGAGCGGCCGCACGTTCTCGACCTCGCCGCGGACCAACCCGAATCCTGCTGCCACCTCTCCTGATGAGACCATGCCGACGAGGTCGGCGCCCTTTTGGTAGTCGACGTTGTCCGGCCAGACAAATCCGCCGGAGTGCTCCTCGTCGTTGATGACCCAGGTGATGGAGTCGAGGTCGACGCCGTAGTGGTCACTCAAGATGCCTCGCGCCCAGACCACAGCGGTGACGGTGTAGGTCCGGCACGCGATGCGCTTGCCGTTTAGGTCCTTCGGGCTCTCGATACCAGCGGCCGTGTTGACGTGCATCGCTCGAAAGGGGAATCCGCAGGAGGGAAAGATCGGCACTGCGGTGATGTCTTTTTGGTAGTCCCATCCGGCGAGGTAGCTCGTCACCCCGAGCTCGCAGAAGTCGAATTCGAGCCCACGCATCATTCGCCGGAATGCCGCGACGATATTCGGTTCGACGGTGACGTAGTCGACCTCGAATCCGTGCGGCTCGACGCTGTGGTCGAGCAGCGCAGCGGTGTAGGGGTAGTTGTTGAGAGCGGCGGAGAGGGCCATGGTGCTTCCTTTCTCGAAGCGGCTCGTGCCCGAGCTGGTGGGCGACGAAGGTTGGCGGGATGGAACATAGCGGAGCCGCGCCCGCTTTGTGAATGGCCTGGGCACGCGCCCGGGTCTGATGCGTTCTCTCTGCGAGGAGTCTGGGAGAATGGAGAGACCGTGCTCGGTACTTCCGAGTGGGAACGGAACCGGGGGGAATCATGATCAGTCGGCTCGGCCACGTAGGGATCCACGTTCGAGATCTCGAGACGTCGAAACGTTTCTACTCCGAGCTGCTCGGGCTCACGGTCACCGATGAGGACCAGGCGATGGAGATGGTGTTCTTGTCGGCGCGACCAGAGGTGGAGCATCACGAGCTGCTGCTTTGCGGCGGACGTGACGCGCCACTCGAAGAGAAGATGGTCCAGCAGATCTCCTTTCGCTGCGACACGCTCGAGGACGTGGTCGAGCACTACCAGCGCCTGACGGCCGCGAACGTCGAGATCGACATGGTGGTCTCACACGGGAATGCGATTGGCGTCTACTTCTACGACCCTGACCACAACCGCTGCGAGGTCTATTGGAACACCGGCCTGCTTGCTCGACAGCCCTACCTCGAAGGGGTCGACCTCACGCGGCCTGTCGCAGAGATCATTTCGCTCGTCGAAGCGTCCGTTAGCCGTTATGGCGAGGATGGCATCGTCGACGCAGACTTCGCTGCCAGGCAGGCGCTGCCGACTTGAGCCGCTTGGGCTCAGTACGTGTCAAGCCCGAGATGTACCGCCACACCGAGACCGGCGCAGGCGATGAGGTAGCGAAGTGGTCGAGTCGGAGCGCGCCGCACAACCACTGGGCCGAGTCGGCCGCCGACGAAAAACCCGATGGCGAGTGGCACAGCGTCGGCCCAGCGCACCGTGGAAAAGAGAATGAAAGCGATAGCGGCGATGCCGTTCGCGCCGCCGAGCAGCAAGTTTTTCATAGCGTTGCTGCGCGCGAGCGACTCCCCGGTGCAAAACATCAGTACCGCCAGCATCAAAACGCCTGCAGCGGCTCCGAAGTAGCCGCCGTAGATGCCAATAACGAATATCCAGACCGTGAGCACCCAGCCCGGCGTATGTGGCGAGGCGACCGTCGTGCTCGCCGGGTTTCGCCGTATCAAGACGCCCAGTGCGGCGACTCCGATGAGCACAGGGACGACGAGGGTGAAGGACTTTGACGGCAGCGCGAGCAGTAACAAGCTGCCGGTGATGCCGCCGGCGATCGCAGTAGGGGCAAGCCATTTGATGTGGCCCATTCGATCGCGAAGCTCCGTTTTGGATCCGAGGATCGATCCCGCACTGGTAAAGACCAGGGCCACGGTGTTCGTCACGTTCGCGCTCACCGGCGACAGGCCGACAGCGAGCAGCGCGGGGTAGCTGACGAGTGAGGCGAGGCCGGCCATGCTCCCAACGAGCCCGCCACCGAATCCGGCAAAAGTGAGCCAGATCGGATCGAGGTTATGCATGGGGCCCCGCCGGCCCGATCGGGCAGGTTCCCGTCGGGACGCCTCGCTGCATGACGGTCGCTCTCCGTGTGGTCGTTGGCGGCGTTGATCTTAGGAGTGGAGCTCCCCGTGCGGCCAAGTGCAGCGCCGATTGCTTCGAGGCGCGCTGGTGGAGTCGGAAGCGAGATCCGGGTCGCGGCTGGGCAGCGCGCTAGGGCAATCCTCGGGCGATGGCGGCGAAGCGACCCATCGACAGTGTCGCGAGGTCGCCTGGAGCGAGCTCGATCTCGAGGCCGCGTCTGCCCCCGCTTACGTAGATCGTGGAGAATCTGTTCGCGTTCTCATCGATCACCGTCGCAAGCGGGTGCTTTTGGCCGAGCGGACTGATCCCGCCGAGCACGTAGCCGGTGCTTTTGAGAGCCGATGCAGGCTCGGCCATCCGCGCGCGCTTCGCGCCGAGGGCCGCGGCGAGCGCCCTCATGTCGAGTGTCGCGTCGACCGGCACCACCGCCACAGCGAGCGCGGTGTCGGCGCGGACGACGAGCGTCTTAAAGACCCGAGCGGGCTCGACGCCGAGCGCGGTGGCGGCCTCTTGCCCGAATGACTCGACTGCGGGGTCGTGGTGGTAGGAAATGACCGAGTACACGGTCTTGGAACGGATCAACAGATCGAGGGCCGGGGTCGCTGCCACCCCTCCATTCTGATCACCTGGGGCCGAGTACGTGGTCGGACGCAAGCTCATGTTCGCTCGAGCCTTCGGCGTAGTGCAGAGGCAATGACTCTCGAGAGCGCCATGGTTGCTCCGAGGAATCCCAGCGCTACGAAGATGAACGCCAGCGCGGTCCCTTGCCCAGCTGTGACGCGAAGGATCATTCCGACTCCCACGGTGACGAGTGTGATCTCTGCGCCCTCGAGAAGCTGGCTTGGGTCCTGGTGAGTGGCGAACACGACGAGCCATGCAACGCTGAGCCCGGC
>DATCDR010000030.1:0-3745 GCA_036510575.1 Acidimicrobiales bacterium
CCATGTCCCGTACGGCGCTCTCTCGACCAGTCGCTCTGGCTCTCGAAGATGAGGTCATATCTCTTGCGGTGAGCGTATTCGACTACGGCAGCGGCCGCGGCGGAGACCTTCACCGTCTGAGTTCACTCGGAGTAATTGCGTCCGGATGGGATCCAACCCATGCGCCAGACGAGGAGAGAAAGCCCGCCGACGTGGTCAATATCGGCTACGTGATCAACGTGATCGAGGATCCTAACGAACGGCGCCAAGCGCTGACTGAAGCTTGGAGACTCGCAAAACGGGCACTCGTCGTATCAGCGAGACCCGCTTGGGAGGAGCGAGGTCTTTCGGCTCGTCCCCGCGGAGATGGATGGGTCACATCGAGTGGTACGTTCCAAAAGTTTTACGAACAAGAAGAGCTACGAGCCTGGATCGATGACACACTTGGCGTGCAGTCGGTCGCGGCAGCTCCCTGCATCTTCTACTGCTTCCGTGATCCTCGCGACGCCCAGGGGTTTCGCGCCCGCCAAGTCCGACGCACGGGCATCCCGCGACAAAGAGTCTCGGAAGCTCTGTTCGAGGCTCATCGCGACCTCTTGGAGGAACTCTGCGCGTTCGTCGACGATCGTGGTCGCCTGCCGGAACGCAACGAACTCTCTGCGGGACCCGAGATAGTCAAGGCATTTGGTTCTCTCCGCAATGCCTTCTCGGTAGTACGTCGCGTTACCGGCGACGATCGCTGGGCCATGGCTCGAGACGCTGCCGAGAAGAACGTGCTGGTGTATCTCGCCCTATCGGCGTTCGGCGGCCGGCCGAGGATGAGCGACCTACCCGATGATGTCCAACGCGACATCAGATATCTATTCGGCTCCTATAAGGCAGCAACCAATGAAGCCGATCGGCTGTTATTCGCCGCAGGACGTCAGGAGGACCTGGACGCTGCAATCAGAGCCGCCTCTATCGGAAAGGTGCTGCCGGATGCCTTCTACGTTCATGTCTCGGCGCTCGCAGATCTACCACCCGTGCTGCGCGTATACGAAGGCTGCGCCCAGGTGATAGTTGGCGCAGTCGGGAACGCGACCATTGTCAAGCTTCAGCGAGTTGAGCGGAAAGTCGCCTACCTCGCGTATCCAGCCTTCGATCGTGAAGGACATCCGGCGTTGGTGAGTTCGTTACGCGCAGACCTTCGTACCTTCGACGTCAAGTGGACCGACTTTCAGGGGTCGGGAAATCCTCCGATCCTGCATCGAAAGGAGCTCTTCGTGTCGCCTGGGTACCCTGGGTACCAGAAGTTCTCGCGGCTAAGCGCGCAAGAAGAGCGCGCCGGTCTGCTTAGCAGCCCAGGGATCGGTACCCGGAGACTCTGGAACGAGTTACTCGAGGTCGGGAATTTGAGAGTTGTAGGTCATCGACTCCTCCGCGGTGCCGAGTAGCTTCACGTTGAAGTGGTAATCGCGCTACCGCGCTCGCGGCTGACGCAAGCGGGATGACTGCGAGAGTCGTCGTTCCACTGGCGAGGTGTCCTTCGTGGTGTGGGCGGTAGGGTTCGGCGCGGCAATCACCTCGCTACGTAGCAGGTTCGACTCGCTCCACTGAAGGTGGAGGTTCGCGCTCAGCCCGTTTTGGTGGCGAGGCTAGATCTGTCACAAGTTGGCGATCAGAGCTGAGCTTGCTCGCCATAGGTCGTCCGTGTCGCCAACTGGGAAAGCATCGAGTTTGTCTCGCGATCCAGGCCGATTGACGACTCGTCTCCATCGTTCTCGTCGCTCGTCCGTGGGTCGCGTCCGTTCACGAGACGCAGTGCGGGAGTCCGGTCCAGCTCATCTCCGTCTCCTTCTAGGACCTCATTTTCCGGGGAAGCAAGGCGACCCTTCTCGAGTGCCCACTTCGCCAAGGAGGCACTTTCGTTCGCTCTCGCGATCGTGAACAGCAGATGCGCGGCGTCTACGACCCGTGCGGCCATCTCGCGCGACAGACCTTCGACGTCCATCCAGTCGAATCGCCGCTCGTCCGGGCTCGGTAGGCCCCCGACGAGATCGAGCGCCCCGGTGAGCAGGCTGACGGCTTGCGCCATCTCGCCGATCGAGTGTGCGCCTCGAGCGAGTTTCAGGGCTCGTTCAAAGCGAACCCAATCGCACGTCACGTCGTCGGATAGCTCGTACTGCTGGTTCGCGCTCGCATTCGGAAGTCGGTCGCTGCCAATCAATTGGCGTACCGCTCCAGCTGCTGCGCGCACCGTCGCCGTCGTTCTCGACGATTCCCGGTAGTAGGCACCGAGCGCGTCACGAAGGCGCGCGGTGCTCGCTTTCCCGCCATGGGTCGCGAGGTACGCGAGGAACTGGATAGCGGCTCCGGTCGGTTGACCGCTCAGCTCACCCACGACGTCAGGGTGCTCGCGGAGGATGCGCACCTCGATCTCTCCTTGAGGTGGCATCAGCCGGGTTTCGTCGAGTTCGGCTACCGTCTCGGCCTCCTCGGGGCCAGCGAGGGAGGCGAGCTCTTCGAGGCGGCTGATGGCATTTGCGAACAATTCCTCGGTCTCATCGACGTGAACGACGAGGCCTGCCGGTTCGATCGTCACGGTGTCGCCGGAGCGGTAGAGGACACGATTGGCCTCGACCGCCGTGCCAATGAGTACTGCCGTCCCGAGATGACCGCGGGCGAGCTCCGCGAGTCCGCGGTCGGTTGCGACGATCACCGGCTGGGCGCCCGTACTGCTGTCCTCCGGAGTGTCGACCTCGACTGCTTCCAGACCACCGTCGGAATCGAGAGAGACGAGCGGCAACAGCTCCGCGCCAAGAAAGGTTCCTTCCCCGAGGCGGTACAACCTCGCCTCGGCCCACGGTGAGGTCACCAGGTTGGCGACGATCCGACTCATCGTGTCGGATACGTCGTCTCCGGCGATGCCGATCGACTCACCCGATCTCGCAGCAACGTAGAAGCTCGCGCCGTTATCGGAACCAATGTGTACGAGCACCGGCAGATACGGGGCGACGGAGCTATCCACCCTGGCCTCGACCTCCTCGAGGCGAAGCGTTGGGTTGAGTCGCCACACGAGCCCACTGCCTGCCGAGGAGAAGCCGTGGGGAATGGTGTGTACCTCGGTATCGAGCAAGAGCTCGATGCCGAACGGGCCCGCTCGAATGATGTTGATGAGCGGAAGCGATCCCTCGTCGTCCCCTGCGAGCTCGAGCGTGAGCAGTCGGTTTACCGCATCCACCCACCGCGAGAGGTCTCCTTGCTCGATGCGGTTCGGTCGCGCGATGGCGCCGATCGACGCGTCGTCAGCTGGTACGGCAACGCTTTCGTCGACGACGACATCGGGGGAGCGTTCGCTTCCCGCGCGCTCGGAGAGTCGCTGACGAAGCACACCGACGCTCGTCGCCACCCATCCCGCGATGACGACAGCACCCATTGCCGTGCCGAGGATCACCAGCGGGAAACGAGATCCAGCGTGCCACCGGGCAGCGAAGGCATCCTCGGCGAATGCGAGGAAACCGAGGAGCGCGAGCCATGCGAGCGCGCCGACAAGGGCCAAGCTTCCTCGACTCCGTGGCGGCACCTGCGCCAGTTGCTCGCTCATGTTGTGGCTGTTTGGTAGGAGAGCTCGAGCTCGTAGCTCACGACATCAGGGCTGCTCGGTGGCACCTCGGCAATGTCGATGGAACAGCTCCCGACCGTCGCGTGCACCGCGAGGTAGAGACCGTCGGTGCCGCTTCGCTGTTGGCTCCGACCCCCGCAGGTGAGCGTGGCTCGAAGGGGGACG
>DATCDR010000031.1:0-4133 GCA_036510575.1 Acidimicrobiales bacterium
TCTCTGGACAGATCGTCTTTACCCCCCTCGGGGTGGTGGAGCCGACGCCAGGGACCGAGGTCTCCCCGTCCGCGACTGAGTACGACTACAGCGTGCCTCCGACGATCACTGCAGTTTCACCGAGGTACGCGAGCCCCACTGGACATCAGCCGGTCACCATCACCGGTACTGGCTTCAACTTCGACACCTTCTACTGGGTGAATTTCGGCCCGGTGAGTGCCACCCAAAGTGAGCAGGTCAAGATCACCTATCTCTCGAACACGGAGGTCAAGATCGCCCCTCCCGATGGGCCGAGGTTGGAGCCGAGTGTGCTGCGTGGTGGCGTGAGCATTCAAAGCGGCGGTGGCGTTAGCAACGTTGAGCGCTTCGGCTACGCCGGCGTGCCAAACGTGATCTCGTTGTCGTCACATGAAGGGCCAACGAGCGGCGGCGCGCTGTTGCGGGTTACCGCCGCGAAGGCGCTAGGGACGATCAGCGTCGACTTCGTCACCTTGCCAGGGCCTCACCACGGGGCCCAGATCATCCGGGCGACCAAGGTGCGTGAGCTTGGCGATGTCGTGACGCTACGCACGCCGCGCACGTCCGCGCGGGCGGTCAACGTCGAGCTCTGCACCGCAGCGGGATGTAGCCGGCCTGTTCCTTCGAAGGATACCTACGTGTTTCGGAAGCCCTGAGATCCACGCTGCTTGCTTGTTGGCGCAGCCGTCGCGTTGCGGTGAACGAAATACGGCGCTGCGCGCGTGAAGAGCTCATCGCTTGGTCATAGAGTACGGAGTGTGATCGATAAATGGGCCTTCGGTAGAACGGGCCATCTCTCTAGTCGGGTGATTTTCGGCGCAGCCGCCCTCTCGTCCGTCGACCAGGAGACCGCAGACTCGCTACTTCCCTTGCTTGACTCCTACGGCATCAACCATCTCGATACGGCTGCCTCCTACGGGGAAGCCGAGCTTCGCCTGGCGCCCTGGCTCGCGACACGTCGCGCCGATTTCTTCCTGGCGACCAAGACCGGCGAGCGCACAGGTGACGGAGCCCGACGCCAGCTCGAGGCGTCGCTGACACGCATGGGCGTCGACTCGGTCGATCTCATCCAGCTCCACAACCTTGTCGAGCCCGAGGAGTTCGAGATCGCTCATGGACCTGGTGGCGCGGTGGAAGCGCTCGGGCGTGCTCGTGACGAGGGGCTGGTCAAGGCGATCGGTGTAACGGGCCACGGCCTGCGCATCCCTCGGATGCACCTTGCGAGTCTCGACCGTTTCGACTTCGATTCGGTGCTGTTCCCCTACAACTTCAAGTTGCGACAGATCGAGGAGTACCGGCGGGACACCGACGAGCTGATCGCGCGATGTCAAGAGCGCCAGGTCGCGACCCAGACGATCAAGTCGATTGCACGTCGTCGCTGGCCCGAGCCGCGACCGTCTGATCGTCGCAGCTGGTATCAGCCGATTGAGGACACGGCAGTACTGTCTCGCGCCGTGCGCTACGTGCTCTCAGAGCCAGGGCTCTTCGTAAACAGCTCGAGTGACTTCCGGCTACTTGCCGAGGTACTTGCTGCTGCTGACGGCAACCGCGTGTCGCCGACGTCCGAAGAGCTAAAGGCCGACAGCGACGCCCTTGACATGGCTGCGCTCTTCGATGGCGGCGAGCTCGAGCGAATCTGATTCGCCTGGCACTCCGTGCCAGGCGATCTCTTCAGGCGTCGATTTTGGTGCGCAGGTTTGCCTCTGCGGTGACACCGCTCTTGCGAAGCGCCCGGGCGACCAACGGGTCAGCCGGTCCTAGTCCCGTAACTGAGCTCTCGTAGGAGAGTCGGGTCCCCTCTGGTGACGGCGTCACCTCGATGGTGGCGAGCGAACGGATCATCTTGTACTCCGCACTCAACACGACCCGTCGGAGTCGATCGAACTCGACGATCTCATAGACGAGCGGAATCTCGCGTCGGCCGAGCGCGACGGAGAGCCGGTACTCGCTGTGGAGCCGCGGATCACCGGCGGTCAAGGCTTCGCCCCTCGTAGCCAATGGGTCCCAATCGGCGGTGTTGGAGAACCTCGCCATGTAGTCGAACAGGTCGGGAAGCGCCCAGCTGGAATCGATAGTCATTCGGAAGGTGGCCATTGTCCAGGTAATTTAGTGGCCGGTCGACGACCGTCCGGGATTGGGTCCATCCCGACGAGGCAAAATGCGCGAGGGTGGCTCGAAAACAGGGGCCGCCGAGGTCGTTCTAAACCTGCCGCGACGAGTCGTCAGCCGAGGAGTCTCGTGGGGCTGGCTCAGCGCAAAGCCGCCGTGATCACCTGGTCGGCTGCGGCAAAACGCGACGCGACGGCGTGCCGTGCTCGTCACGCGGGGCTAATTGGACGTCGGCCATTCGGGTGGGCGGTGTCGCTTGTTCGCTGCTGTTGGCGAGGTCACCGTAGTGGGCGCTCGAGATGACCTAGCGTGCGTCCAAATGAATCGAGTCAGCTCGGCGGACAGAGTGGGCGTGCGACCCCGGGGCCACTGGTCGCGGCCGACTGTCGCGAGCACTGGGCGTCGATCAGAGCTCGAACGACGGACTTCTCGTTGAGCCTGTTCGTCGATCCTGAGGCCGACACTTCGGTGCCGAGCCGAGCCGAGCGGCCATGGCGGCTCGGGGCACCGTTCGTGCTCACCCATCTCGCCCTTCTCGGTATCTTCTTCGTCGGCTGGAGTGATCTTGCGCTCGTCGCCGCGGTTGTCTCTTACTCGGTACGCGCCTTCGGGATCACGGCGTTTTACCATCGCTGCTTTTCCCACCGAGCTTTCAAGGTCGGCCGAACCGTTCAATTCGTCGGCGCCCTCGCCGGGGCGGCCGCCGCGCAGCGAGGTCCGCTGTGGTGGGTCGCGCACCACCGCGAACATCATCGCTTCACCGACCAACCAGGTGATCCCCACTCGCCGGTCGTCGATAGCTTTTGGTACAGCCACGTGATGTGGATCTTTTCGCCAGAGAACTCCGCGACGAAGCTCGATGTCGTACCCGATCTCGCCGCCTTCCCGGAGCTTCGGCTGATCGACCGCTTTGAGCATCTAGTTCCGACCGTCTTCGCAGCAGGCGTATTCCTAGTCGGCGTTGTGCTCGGGCATCTCGATCCGTCGCTGCACACCTCTGGGCCGCAACTGCTCGAGTGGGGGTTCTTCCTTCCGACGATCTTGCTCTACCACTCGACGTTCGCGGTCAACTCGTTCGCTCATCGCTTCGGGCGTCGTCGGTTCGCAACACCTGACGCCAGTCGGAACAACTTGGTCGTGGCACTACTCGTCTTCGGTGAGGGCTGGCACAACAATCATCACCGCTTCCCGACCAGCGCCCGGCAAGGGATCACCTGGTATGAGCTGGATCCGACGTGGTGGGGAATACGGCTACTTGCGACGCTCCACCTTGCGCGCTCGATTCGAGGACTCCCTCCGTTACCGACCCGGGATGTCGGGGTCGATCTAACCACCTAAGGCGGAACTGCTCACCTCCTTGGAGATCAGCGCTTCCGAGTGAGGTTGACTACTCGTCCTTTCTGGTCAATACGTAGCCGATCCCAGGCACCGCCCGTAGATGAAGCCCGGGGTCCGCACCGAGTTTCTGCCGAATCCGGTTGACGTAGACGTGGAGGTACTGCGACTCGCGCGCATACGGGGCGCCCCAAACGGCGGTCAGGATCATCTCGTGAGTGCAGACCTTCTCCTCGTTGCGCATCAAGAAGCTGAGTACGCCGAACTCCTTCGACGTGAGCCGTGCCGGAGCCCCCTTGATGTGTGCCTCGTGGTGGACGAGGTCGATCGAGACCTCACCGACCGTAATCACACTCCCACCAGGTGCATCTGGCTCGACTCTTTGATGACGAATCGCCGTGCGGATTCTGGCTTCGAGCTCGGCCATTCCGAAGGGCTTCGTGACGTAGTCGTCGGCTCCCTCGTTCAACGCGGCGACCTTGCGGTCCTCGGCGTCGTTCGCCGACAACACCACGATCGGGACGTCGCTCCACGCCCTGATGCGGCGGCACACCGTTAGGCCGTCAAGGTCGGGAAGGCCAAGATCGAGGACTATCACGTCGGGCGAGAGCAGTGCGGCCTGCGAGATCCCCTGCTCGCCGTTGCTCGCGACACTGACGTCGTGGCCGCGT
>DATCDR010000032.1:0-19234 GCA_036510575.1 Acidimicrobiales bacterium
CGCTCCTAGCGACGCGAAGCGACACCGGTGAGGTGCTGCACGCGAGGATGCGCAAGGGCTCGGCGCACACCTCGCGGGGAATGCATCGCTTCATCGAAGAGCTGCTCCCGCGCCTTCGCCGGGCGGGTGCATCGGGCGAGATCGTGCTGCGCTGCGACTCAGGGTTCTGGTCGAACGACGTACTGCAGGTCCTCGCTCGCTTGGAGGTGCGTTTCACGATGGCCGTGCGCACGGGGAATGTGGCGCTGGCAAAGGCGATCGAGGAGATCTCCGAGGACGCCTGGAGCACGATCGACTACGTCGAAGACGGCATCGCCGAGGTCGCGACGACGACCTACAAACAGCGTCGCCTCGTCGTCCGTCGGACACGCCTCGTCGGTCCAGACCAGCAGCTCTGGCCCGACTGGCGGCACTTCGCCTTCTTGACCGACCTCGAGGGAACGGCTGTCGAGCTTGACGCCTTCCATCGCGAGCACGCCCGCGTCGAGCTCGCAATCCGGGACCTGAAGGAGGGGGCCGGGATGGAGCACGTCCCCTCCGGTGAGTTCTGCGCGAACGCGGCGTGGCTGTGCTGCGCGGTGCTGGCGCACGACCTCATCCGTTGGGCCGCACTCTTGGGCGGCGTCGTGAAGGCGGGAACGGGCGTCGTCGCACGGACGGTTCGGACCCAGTTCCTCGCCGTTCCGGCGCGGCTCGTCAACCGCTCCGGTGCTCGAACGCTCCGCATGCCCGAGTACTGGCCGTGGAGGGACGGGTTCGATCGGGCGCTCCGAACGCTTCGCGCGATCCCGGCAGCGTCTGGCTGAGCGAGCTCCCGCGGTCCGGCGCAGCCGCAGACATCCACCGATGCGCTGACAAAGGAGCAACGCACGAACCTCTGATCCGACACGCCCCGGTTTCCGCCAGACACGTTCGAACAGATCATCGACCACTGCGGCTAGCTAAGCTAACGGGGCGCCACCTGGGGTCAATCGGTGGATCGAGGCTAAGTAGTCCTTATGGTCTCGCGGAACCACCGGACGTAACGACGAAGCGAGAGGCTCGTCCCGCGTCGCCAAACTGCAAACGCGTGGATCGACGCGCCTCCCTCTCGATGGTCGGCGGCAGGATTAACCCGCCTTTCATTTGTGACCGAGTCTCATCGACTCATGTGTGACCGAGTCTCATCGACGGAGGTGGGAGTCAGCGGCAGAGCGTCGCGCTGCGCTCACAGGCTAAGCAGCAGGCTCTTCACGGCGCCAGGTTGGGACAAGAACGGGTGGTGACCAGTGTCGAGCTCGACGATGGCGCTGGCCTTGCTGGCGAACTCTCGCTGCCGTCGAGCTGGTGTACCTCTGTCCTGAGCGCAGACGAGATAGGTCGACGCCACCTGCTGCCAGGCCGCAGCGCCTACGGGCTGCGCCGTCACGTGCAAGCTTTGCCGAGCGAGCTTGTCTACAGCCAGGGTCTGGGTGTCCGGGTCGCAGTCTTGTAGGAACGTGTCCACGAGGAACTCCGCGCGGACTCCGAAAGTGCCGCCGTCAGGGTCGACGTCAAGGAATGCGGTGGGTGTGCCGTCGCCGAAGTCGGAAAGGCTTTGCCCGATCTCGGGTAGGTAGCTAGAGACCAGCAACAGGTGGCGCACTGCGCTGACCCCGGCGGCGGCCTCAGCGGTGACGATGCCGCCGTAGCTGTGAGCCACCACGACGGTCGGCTCATTGCCGTCCTGCAGCACTTGCCGGACTGCCGCGACGTCCTCGGACAGCCCCGGACCGTCGGCGCCACCGGGCCGCCCAACCTCGCCGCAGCTCGGCAGTAGCGGGGAAACGCTCGGGACTCCATGGTCCAGCAGTAGCTCGGCCGTGCGATGCCACCACCATGCTCCATCGCGTACGCACGCGCCGTGCACGAACACGACCCTCATCGCCACCTCCCTCGGTTCCGTCTGAGACCTCGACGCTACTGGTGCGGACACTTAGACAGACGGAGGTCATCGAATGCTTCTGTCCTCTGGGTGCCGATCGGCGGAGGTCGCGATTCTTCGCCAAAAGCGCCGACTGACTCCTAGCGCCCTCCTTGAGCGCCTGGGCACCAGGGCCCACCTCGTCGGATCGAGCGACGGCGGGATCGTGGCGGCGATCACGACGTTGCGTCGACCCGAGTGGGTTGATCGGCTAGTCCTGATCGGGGCCAACTTCCACTACGACGGTCTCGTCCACTTTGAGATCCAGTCTGGCGATCCGACATGGGAGTTCATCGCATCGCGCTACGCAGCCCTCTCCCCCAGACGGACCCCAACACCACTGTCGCCGAGAAGGGCTTCGCTATGTTCGCTCGCGAGCCAACAATGAAACGACGTCTCGATAATCACCGCACCGACGCTCGCAATGGTCGGGGACGATGACGCCGTGCGCCTTGACCACACCGTCGACCTCTACGAGGGCCCTGCCCAACGGCCAGCTCTGTGTCATGCCCGGAGTGTCACACCGTCTTCCAATCAAGAAGCCGGAAGAAATTGTGAGGATTATCCTCGGATTCTTGCGATCGAACGCCCAGCCGGAAGCGCTGTTCCCGATCCTACGCAAGTAGGCATATCGCGGTATTCGGGGGCGCGTTGAGCCCGAGCGCGGCTCACAGTGGCAGTCTCGATGCTCGGCGAGCAAAACTGATCATGCAGAGGTCGACGTAAGGGAGGTCGCATGATCCTGATCAACATCACAATGCCGATCCGGCCCGACAAGATGGACGAGTGGCTGGCAGTAGCTGAGGGCTATGCCAAAGACGTCAACTCCGAGGATGGCTGCTTGTTCTTCCAATTCGCCAGGAGTCTCGTCGATGACACCGAGTTCATCTGTATCGAGGGCTTCAAGGACGCCGAGGCGGGCGCTGCGCATGTCGCACAGACCTACGTGAAGCGGTTTTTCGAGATCATGCCCGACCTGGTGTCCGCGCAGCCGAAGATCATCTACATCGATACGCCGCACGACGGCTTCGGACCCATGGGCGAGATCCAACCTCGTTAGGCAAGACAAAAGCGGCAGCGCTCGCCCGATCAGCAGAGCCGACCTGGGCGTTCTCGGGCCAAGACTTGACTTTCCGATACCAGAGTCAAGCCTCCGAGGTCGACAGCGCCGAGGTCCGGCCCACACGGCCGGATCAGCTCGCTGAGAAGTGTGCCCTAGCCAGGCGGTCCGAGGTCATGGTGCCAGCACGCCACCGCTCGATCGGCATCGGTGACGGAGAGAACAGGCACAACGGTTTCTTCGACGCTGCGTCGTTATTACAAAGTCCCCGGACGCAGCCAAGGCACCCGGGCGCTTTCAGCAGCTCCAGCTACCCGTTACGGTCGCCGTCTTTCCGTAGCTACCGCCCACCTTGTGGTACTGGACCGACAAGTTGACTGTTCCCTTTGATCCGTTGTCGGTGATCGTGCCCGCTGTCTCGTCAAAGGCGATGATCGGAAACCCATTGCTCTGGAGCGATGAATCAGTGAGCGACTTCACGTCTGCCTTCGACACCTTGGTGGTTCCAAGCTTCGGGACGTATAGCGACATGGCCCACGGACCGCTCCCGGCTCCGGAGATCGCTCCGGTCATGTGGGAGAGGGTCACCAGGTAGCCCTTACCGCTGTAGGTCTTGCCTGACATGCAAGTCAGCGTCGAGGGCGAAAGCTTGAGCGTCCCGCTGTATGCCCCTTTGAACGTGAAGCTGTTCGATGGCGCGCCGGCAACCGCGACGGAAGGCGCCGCGAGCACGGTTCCTCCTATAAGAACCATCCCTACCAACACCGCTGCGGCCACTTTGGATGACGACCACGATCGAAGGCTCGTAATAGCGTCGGACATCTCATCCTCTTCCGGTCGTGAGGAGTCGCGCATTCCAATCACGTTCGTCGGCGAACACTAGATCCTTGCGACATCTTGTGCGAGGCATCGCCGCTGCGGCACATCGGAGCGGCAGGCGTGCCTCTGCAACCACCGGTTCGGTGAGCACGGTCTTGCTAGCCGCGATTTCGCTCTCCGGTCTTCACGGGCACTGTTGTCGAAGGCGCGGCCTCGGCGGAACCCGGCGGTCTATTGATGCGCGACGCCTTGCGTATGTAGCGTCAGGCACGCGCGGCGACAGGCGAACGCTGCCTTGATCGAAAGCGCAGGTATCAAGATGGCAATCAGCTTCTACTTCGCACCAAGCTCCTTTACGAAGGCTCAATACGACGAAACGATGAGCCGCCTTGAAGCCGCGGGAGCGGGAACTCCTGAGGGGCGTACGTATCACGTTGCCCTAGACACGAACCGGGAAATTCAGGTGTTCGATATCTGTGAGTCACAAGAAGCATTCGAATCGTTTGGAGCCACATTGATGCCGATCCTCTCCGACCTAGGCGTCGACGTAGGCGAACCGATGGTGTCGCCTGTGCACAACGTGGTCGCCGGCTAAGCCAAGGTCGAACGCTCTGAAAGCCTTAACGATCTCCTCTTCGAGGATTCGGAGCTAGGCGCGCGACATCGCTGGAACCGTAATGACCCCCCTCGGCTACACGAGCTAGCAGTTAGCCCGTGTTCGATCTGACGGCTACGAGCAGAGCTGGGGCAGTGATCTGGCTGTACCTGCGATCAGGGGACCGCGAGGTTGCCGCTTGTTCACTCGAACAGCTGGCCGTAGCCGTCGACCCGACCCGTTTGTCCGACAAGGCGCACCGCCGACCACAACGCGGCGGGCGTACTCGATACGACCGGGAGCCCGTGGCGCGCTTCGAGGGGCCGGGCAAGCTCGAGGGTCTTTAGACCGCCGCACGAAATGACGATCCCGTCTGCTTCGGGGGTCTTCTCACACGCCCGGCCGACGAGTTCCATGATCTCCTCGCCAGTCTTGCGTCCAGAACTGCCGCCAAAGTCGGTGATCCCGAAGGACTCGATGGCGCCGACCTCGAAGCCGTGGAACTCAAGCAGTTCACGAAGTCGATCGTTCACGATATCGATATACGCCGTCGCGACCGCGACACGCCTCGAACCGACGGCACGCAGGCCCTCGACGATCGCCGTACTCATCGAGCTCACGGGTAGTCCGGTTCGCGCACGAACCTCGTCTTGCAGTTCCTCGTTGAACTTCGGTCCGCGGTAAAAGGTGAGCGACGTACCGAATAGGGAAATGGCGTCCACACCCTCGGCGGCGAGCGCATCGGCGGCGGGAACGATCTTGTCGACCGCCTGGTCGTAGCCAGCGGGCGTGAGGGATCCGACACCCGTCCCCTTTGCGACAAACGTCATCTCGGGATACATCGCTGCAGCGTCAGGAGTCACCGCTCCAATCGCCCCAGGAGTGACGAGACCAATCTTCATGACGATCCTCCGCGGTACGCAAGAGTCGAACAAGTGCTATCGACAACGAACGTACCAGCGATTCTCCGCCGCCCTTGGCCGATAACGGCCGGGATGGCGGCGTCGGTGTGGCTGTCGCGCGTAGCAGGTGATCGCGGATAGGGGCTCAACTGCTCGACGAGAAGTCGTGTCCTATCGCTGCGACCGCATCTTGTGAGCTGATCGCGACAACATCGCCGTGGCGCTGGTCAATTTCGATTGCGCTGAGATCACTTGTGCTCAAAGTGACAAGATCTCATCGTGAGTCGCGCACGAGCGCTCTATTTCCTCGTCAGTGCCGTCATCTCGGCCGGCATCGGGTACGCCGTCACGAATGTCGTCGATGGCACGAGTCTGACGTCTTCGGTTCGAATACTCACGCAGGGCGCGACGTCTCGTTCTGTTGCGGGAGCGCTGTGGGGTGGGAAGATCGTGTCGGCCGGCAACGATCTTGAGATCTCAACGGCAACCAGCTCGGGTACTTGCGTGGAGGCCTCCGTAAACCCTGAGACGCTTCAAGTGGGACCGATGACGAGTTGCTACTCGCCATCGTCGAGAGGCATCGCCGACATCATCGCCCCTCCTTTCGGTCAGCACATCTCTGTTGAGGAACTCCCGGCGGGAAATATCAACCGCGTCGGGTCGTGCGAGCCGCGAAGCGGCGAACTCCGAGCGCTCCGTTTTAACGGAACGGGTCAGCCAACTCCATTGGGGCGACCCTTCATGCTCTTTGATCTCGGATGCTCAGGCGGGACCTATCCACAAGTTGCCTATGGCGCGGGGCTGCTCTGGATCTACGACTGCGCTGGTGGCCCTCACCAGAACCAGGGCGAACTCGCGGAGGTATCAGCGACGACGGGTGTGCTTGAGCAGCTGGTCTCCATGCCGAGCGTCTGTCGCGAGATAATCGCCGCCGATACCGAGGGCGTTTTCATAGGGCCCGGAGACGGATTTGCTCTCGGTTCAGCCATTTACCACGTCGCTCCGAATTCTCGAAAGACCGAGGTCGTCCATCGGCTAAACGGCCCTCTTGCTTGGATGTACGGCTCGGGCTCGGATCTTTTCGTCGAGCAGCTCTACAACTACGCGCAGCCGTGCCGAGACAACGGTTGTCAGTTGTGGAGGTTCTCCGGTCCGGCGTCCTATCCAACAGAGTTGCGTGACAACCTCGATGAACAGACGCCGGTCGTGGGGAACTCAACGGTCGATCTCTTTTTCGTGGAAGCAACCGGCCGTGCTTGGATTAATCCGGCTGAAGGCCCATTCGAGCTCCGCGAGATCAGTGCGTCCACCGGAGAGGTGACCGCGATCGTCCGTCTCGCTCCATCTCGCGCATGGTGGGACGACGACGAACCGTCGTCTGCAAGTCCGTCCATCGATTTGTTTCGGAATTCGCTCTTCGTCCTTCTTCCAGGAAGGATCTACCGATTCCCATTACCGGACTAACTCAGCCGCGATCGGTTATGGGGAACGAGGATTTTCCCCGTGGAAACGCATCGTCTTCGGCCGTGGACTATGCCAAGAATCGAGCTGACCGCACATTGAGCGAGCTGTATGAACACCCAACCCGTAGCCCTCAGAGGCATTCACTAAAAGCTCCTCTGCGAAACGAAGTCGCCCAGGCGAATCCTCAAGCGCCGAGCGTGCCACGCTCCCGGTATTGGGTGGCACTCGTGAGACGGCTCCTTGGACACGCATTATGGGACGGGACTTAGCCTTCCCAAGTCGTCGCGAACCTCACCCGAGAACTCCAAGCTGCGCAGTTACGCTTTCTTCGTGCGATCTTCGGACATCGTCTTCGCTGTCGAGGATCCTCGTGACCAAAATGTACGAGTCATTCTCGACGGGCACTTGGCCTATTCCAAGGAGGTCACTCCTCCCGGGCATGTTCATGCTCTCGCCGTGGAAAGTCTTCTCGACCCGGCCATCACGCTTTTCGGTGCTCGACGAGCGGGCGCGCTTGTCGGAATCCGAGCCGTCCGGCGTCTGGACGTGGCGCACGCTGAACTTAAGTCGATGCATACCGTCGAGTCCGCGCGCCGACAGGGAGTAGGGCGGGCGATGGTCGATCACCTCCTAGGGGTCGCAGTAGCTCGCAATTACGCCCAAGTGAGTCTCGAAACCGGGACCATGGAAGCATTCGCGTCAGCCCGGGCGCTGTACAGACAAGTCGGCTTCCGACCCTGTCAACCGTTCGGCGAGTACACCGACAATCCAAACAGCGTGTGCATGACGCTGTACCTCAGCCGCGGAACAACGCCGACTAACAACGAGCTCTCTTCTACGGGCGAGGACGCGTCGCAGGCTTCATGTGAATGACGTAGGCAGGGCTCCACGGCTGATATAGCGAGAAAGCAACTAACGAGATCGAAATAGAACGCGGCTCGTCGGTGCCGTGCTAACGAACTCGTACGGCTAGTTCTGCACCACCTCTTAGTGATCCATATCCGCCGCCCCGCTTGCTGTGGCTAACACCGTTAGCTACTGTGGCGAACAGCGTTAGCCAAGGAGTCAAGAGATGCCTACGAATGGAATGACAAGCCACTACCGCCAGCCCGGTTGGTTTACCAAACACGTGTTCAACAACATCGTGGCAACTGCCGCCCGTCTAGGCCTAAGCGTCTGGGGCAGCAGGGTGCTGGAGGTGCGGGGTCGGAAGTCAGGTCAGGCTCGGCAGACCCCGGTCAACCTCCTCATCTTCGAGAACGCTACGTACCTCGTAGCTGCACGGGGCGAAACCGAGTGGGTCCGCAACGTGCGTGCCGCCGACGGACGACTGGACCTCCTGCTCGGCCAGCGTCGGACCCACTACGAGGCGACCGAGCTCGCCGGCGAGAAAAAGATCCCACTCTTGCGCGCCTACCTCGAACGCTGGAAGGCCGAGGTCGGTGTCTTCTTCGATGGGGTCGGTCCAAAGTCGACCGATGAGGAGATCGCCGCCATCGCCCCGAGACACCCCGTGTTCGAGATCGTCGAGAAATGACGGCGACGCCCGAGCTCACGGCCCGTTCGGGGCGGGCGGCGGACATTGTGGCGGCGGCGCGGATCATCTTGGAAAAAGAGGGCGCAGACGCCCTTACGATGCGTCGGCTAGCGGCCGACGTCGGAATCCAGGCCCCTTCCCTCTACAAGCACTTCCCGACGAAGCGTGCGGTCGAGACGGCGATCATCGCAGAGGTCTTGCTCGAGGTTGGCGAAATCCTGCATGCCGCTGTCGCCGCGCCCGGTCGGGCCGGTCCCGTGCGGAGTCTCCTCGACGCGTACCACGATGCCGCCAAAGCCAACCCAGCCATGTACCGCCTTGCCACCTCCGGGCGCTTCCCCCGGGAGGACCTCCCCCCGGGCCTCGAGGATTGGGCAGGGCGACCGTTTTTCATAGCGACCGGCGAACCGTGGAAGGCCCAGGCGCTGTTTTCCTTCGCGCACGGCATGGTAATTCTCGAGCTCGACGAGCGTTTTCCTCCGGGGAGCGATCTCGGGCGCACCTGGAAGGCTGGTGCTGCCGCTTTCACTTCTCGCTCTTAGGGAGGATGGGTGCTGGCACCACGGCGGCAGACAGGCTGCCCACATTGGTGTCGTTGCCAAAGTCCGTCAGACTCTCGAATGGGGCTGACGTCGGCCTACCCTAGGGGAGTCTGGGGCTTTGGGCAGGAGTGCGATGCGGGTCACGTGGTATCGCTTTGCCACAACGTTCGCGCGAAGATGGACGGGCTACCTGGCGCTGGTATTGCTGATCGGCATGATCGGTGGCATTGGGCTCGCCTCCGTCGCTGCGGCCCGGCGTACGCAGTCTTCGTACGCTTCGTTCCTCGCCAGCACTAACCCATCTGACTTGAGCATCACCATCCAGGCGCCAGTTCTAACGAAGGAGTTGGAGCGAGTGCCCGGCGTCCAACGAGTAGAGGCCGCTCTTGAGACGCTCAACGCGTTCCCGTTGACGCCAAAGGACACCGCGATTCTCCCTGTCGCGTTTACCTCTGGCGAGATCCAGCCGATCGGGAGTATCGACGGTCTGTACTTCGACCAGGACCGGGTTACGGTGGCGGCGGGCCGGATGGCCGACCCGCGCCGCGCCGATCAGTTCGTTGCGACCGCGACGGCGGCTCGGCTCCTCGGCTGGCACGTCGGTGAGGTCATCCCGATGGGCTTTTACACAAACTCGCAGGGACCATCTTCGAAGCCGAACCTTCGATTGAGAATGACGCTGGTCGGGACAGTCGTTTTCAACGACGAGGTAGTACTAGACGACGTCGATCGGTTCCCGACGTACCTGCTCTTTACGCCCGCACTAGCGAAGCCCTTCAGCGTCGGACCGGAGTCGGTTACCTACGGGCTGAAGCTGAAAGAGGGAGCCGGCGGGGTCACTGCGGTCGAAGCAGAGATCGTCCAGAGTCTTCCGAAGGGCACGACCTACTCATTTCACGTGACCTCAGTTGTCTCGGGACAAGTCGATCGCAGTGTGAGGCCGGAGACAATCGCGCTTGGCGTGTTCGGCGGAATCGCCCTGCTCGCTATATTGCTGATTTCAGCGCAGGTCATCTCACGCAAAATCCAGGAGCGCGACGAAGAGGTCATGGTCCTGCGTGCGCTTGGTGCCAGTCGTTCGATCGTGGTGGGCGACAACCTCCTCGGCATTCTCGCCGCCGTCGTTGTTGGCTCGGTACTGGCGCTCGGTGTAGCCGTAGCGCTTTCGCCGCTCTCACCCATTGGTCCGGTGCGGCCGGTCTATCCCTCGCCGGGAGTGGCCTTCGACGCGCTAGTGCTGGGCTTTGGAGCACTGGGCCTCATCGTTTGCATCGGGGCCGTGGCCGCTGCGCTCGCGCTCAGGTCTGCGTCGAGCGCCCACGAGCACCAACGGCTGGCACCGGCAACTCGAAACTCAACTCTGGCGCGACTGGCGTCTGGTTACGGTGCGTCGCTCCCCGCTGCCACCGGCGTCCGCTTCGCCCTCGAATCGGGCCATGGTCGCACCTCGGTACCGGCACGCTCGGCGCTGTTTGGCAACGTCCTCGCCATCGCGATAATTGCGGCGGCCCTCACGTTCGGGAGCGGACTTTCCACGTTGGTCTCGCACCCCTCGCTCTACGGTTGGAATTGGAACTACGCCCTTCAGGGCTACCCGGTCGCTCCGCAGTCAATCGCGCTCTTGGCTCATGATCACTTCGTTGCTGCCTGGAGCGAGGTCAACTTCGCGAACGCCCAGATCGATCAGCAAACGGTGCCGATCATCTTGGCATCCACCAATGCCCAAGTTGGCCCCGCGATCCTGTCGGGTCACGCGCTCGAAGCGGACGATCAGATCGTCCTCGGTGCCGCGACACTCGCGCAGTTGCACAAACGGGTGGGCGAGACAGTTCTCCTCAGCTACGGTTCACCCTCCGACGCGCCGGTCTACGTACCGCCTACACAGCTCTTGATCGTAGGAACGACCACACTGCCCGCCATCGGCGAGTCGCAATCGCTCCACACCTCGATGGGCACTGGCGCGGTGGTCCCGATCGGCCTTGAACCTCCCGCTTTCCAGAAGTTCCTGCAAAGTCCGAACCCCACGCTGAATGGGCCGAACATGGTCCTTATTCGGCTGCGAGCCGGAGCGAGTGCGAAAGATGCTGTCACTTCGTTGCAGCGAATTGCTGTTGTCGGAACCAAGGCGTTCCAAGCCCTTCCTACCGCCCTTTACCAGGGGCAATACGTCGCGCTGCTCGGCGTGCAATACCCCGCCGAGATCGAGAACTACCAATCGATTGGTGCCACGCCCGCACTACTCGCATCGGGACTCGCCATTGGAGTTGCCGCTGCGCTCGGGCTCACCCTTATCGCGTCCGTCCGGCGGCGTCGTCGCGACCTGGCTCTTCTGAAAGCCCTTGGTTTTTCCCGCCGTCAACTCGCGTCATGCGTAGCGTGGCAGTCGACGGTCGCCGTCGCGGTCGGTGTAATCGTCGGGGAACCACTGGGCATCGCGCTGGGGCGGTGGTTGTGGGACCTGTTCGCTGACGAGATCTATGCGGTGCCAAGCGCGACGGTCCCCGCGCTGCCGCTCGTGTTGGTCGCTCTCGGCGCGCTCGTGCTTGCGAACGTCGTCGCTGCCCTCCCTGGGCGCTACGCGGCGCGTACGCCGACAGCCATCGTTTTGCGAACCGAATAATCGCACGCGGACCTCAAGCCCAGAGAAAGGAGCCGGGTCCACTCGGGGCCACCTGCGATTGCGATGCGACTTCGACTGACCGGCAGTGCTTCTGACGCCAGTCAGCACACGGACATCGCATGGAGGGAGCAAGTGGCCACGAGCACTTACGAAGGCCAGTAAGCAACGAGCTGATCGCCCAGTCGCCTCATCTCTTCCGGGTCTGCACGGACCCACTCGGTGCCATCAAGCACCTGCCCCTCAAATCTCGGAAACACATGAACGTGAAAGTGCCAGATGTCCTGACCACCGGCCGGCTCATTGTTTTGGCGAACAGAAATACCATCGCATCCAAGAGCCAGCTTCATCGCGAATGCGGTTTCTCGGATCGCGCGCTGCAGCTCGACGCCAAGCTCGACCGGGAGATCAAACACGTTCTCGTAATGCGCGATCGGAAACACGACAGCTCCACCGGCACATCCTGGACGCCAATACCGCTGCATCTTCACGACCATGTGCTCGTAGCGCTGCAGCACAATCACCGGATGCTCGGCCGTCTCAAGATCGGCGAGACAAAAGGGGCAGGCGTAGCCGTCGGGCGCATGGCTCCACATGGTGGCAATCGTGCCACGCGACTCGAGCGTCTTACTGTGACCGCTACAGGGGACGCGTGCGAGGTGTGCACCTGGCGAGCGCCCCGGGCAAAAAGTCGCGCCACGTCGACGCCGCGCCATCGCGCCGTTCTGAGGCAATCAAAGCGAACTTCGGTGTGGAGACACATCGTCTCAGGGAGTCGAGTGCAGCAAAAGTCCGTTGGCTGACCGCACCTTGATCGGGTTTTGTGAACACTCCGCGCCGGGGTCTTCGCGAAACCAAGCCACTTGTGTTCGCGAAACACGCCCTAGTAACCCCAAGCGAACAAAACCCCACTCGCCGCACTCCTCATTACAAGTGGACTGCGGAGCTACCAGATCGCCGACTCGCTCTCGAGGTCGAAAAAGTGCAGACGTGACGGACTGAGACGAAAGCGCGTCCGTTTTCCGACCTGTATCTCGACACGTGGATCTACGCGGGCGATGCCTTCGCCGGCGACGACGAGCTCGCCGGACTCAAGGCCGGCCGCGTCCTCCTGCACGTCCTCTGGTTGGACGCGAGCGGCGTCGATCGTGAAGTGCACAAGCAAGTCCGAGCCAAGCGCCTCGACCAACGTGACGTCGCCCTCTAGGTCTTGGCTGTCCGCGGCCGGCATCTCGGCGTCGACCGCGGGGAGGTCTTCTGGCCGGAAACCGACGACGAGCCGCTTGCCCGCATAGGCGACAAGGGCGGGGCGGGAATGTCGCACCTCGTCAGTGATGCGAAGGGTCTGGCTACCGAGTCGCACCGTCTGTGCGTCCTCGGCCAGCTCTGCTCGGTAGAGGTTCATAGCTGGGGAGCCGATGAAGGCCGCGACAAAAACGTTGTCAGGGCGGTCGTAGAGCACTTGCGGCGGGGCGACTTGCTGCAACCGACCCGTGCGCATCACTGCGACCCGGTCGCCCATCGTCATCGCCTCGACCTGGTCGTGGGTGACGTACATCGTCGCGACGCCGATGCGACGCTGTATGCGCGAGACCTCGGCACGCATCTGCACCCGAAGTTTGGCATCGAGATTGGAGAGGGGTTCGTCCATCAAGAACACACTCGGTTCGCGAACTATCGCCCGCCCCATCGCGACGCGCTGGCGCTGCCCGCCAGACAGCTGTGCGGGCTTGCGATCGAGCCACTCCGAGAGCCCGAGTATCACCGCGGCCTCATTTACCTTGGCGGCGATCTCGGCCTTGGGCATCTTGTGCAGGCTGAGCGAAAAGCCGATGTTCTCAGCCACGGTCATGTGTGGGTAGAGGGCGTAGCTCTGAAAGACCATCGCCACGTCGCGCTCGCGAGGCGAGAGGTCGTTGACGACCCTATTTCCGAAGGTGAGGGTGCCCGACGTGATGTCCTCGAGGCCGGCGACCATCCGAAGCACCGTGGTCTTGCCACACCCGGAGGGGCCGACGAGGACCATCAGCTCGCCCTCGGCAACGTCGAGGGCGAAGTCGTGTACGGCGTGGAATCCATTCGGGTAGCTCTTGTTCACTTGCTCAAGGCTGATCGGCGCCATCAGCTGCTCCTTTCGCTTGCCGGGCCGTGGTCACTTCACGGCGCCGGCGAGCATGCCGCGGACGAAGTAGCGCTGGAAGGAGAAGAACACGATGAGGGGAACGATGATCGAGATCATTCCCCCGGTCGAGATGATCCAGTAATTCTCACCAAGGGCCCGAGTCTGCCCGTACAAGAACAAGGTGAGCGGCGTATGCGGATAACCACCGAGGAATACGAGCGCGACGAGCAGGTCGTTCCAGACCCAGATGAACTGGAAGATGAGCAGCGACGCCACGGCCGGCATCCCGAGGGGGACGATGAGGCGCCGGAACAGCTTGACCTCGCCCGCTCCGTCGATGCGAGCCGCCTCGACGAGGTCGAGCGGGATCCCGACGTAGAAGTTGCGCATCAAGAAAATGCCAAACGGCAGGCCGAAGGCGACGTGAAAGATAACCACGCCTTCGATCGTGCCGTACGGGTTAAACCCTGTGAGCGACCCGAACGCCCGGTACAGCTGGACAACCGGGAGCAGCGCCACCTGGACGGGCACCACCATCAGCCCGACCACGCCGAGAAAGACCGCCGTCCTTCCCCGCCACCGGCCGAACACGATGGAGTACGCCGCCAGGCTTGAGAGCAGCGTGACGAGGAGCGTGGCGGGCACGGTGATCTCGAGCGACGTAACGAGCGAGTCGAGCAGGCCGCCTGCCGCGAGGCCCTGGCTGAAGAGCTGCGAGTAGTTGGAGAAGGTGAACTGCGACGGCGCGGTGAGGATCTTCCACCAGCCCGAAACCTGGTACAGCGACTCAGGTCGCAACGAGATGATCGCGAGTGTGATAGTCGGCATCAGCCAGAGGAGCGCGACGACGAGCAGGAGCACGTTCAGCGCCACTCGAGGTGGCTTGATCGTGGCGAGAAAGCGGTGCCCGCCGGCGCGCGGCAGGTTCTGTTGGACTGGTACAGAGGTGTCGATCACGTGGCTCCTCAGTATCCGGAAGCCTTGAGCTTCTTCAGGTTCCAGAGCATCGCCGGGACCACGAGCACGAAAAGAACGACGGCGATCGCGCTCGCGAGACCAGTATGGATGCCGCTCGTGAACCCGTCGTTGTAGATCGACAGCGCAAGTGTGTTGGCCTGCTGCTGCGACGAGCCGGGCGCCATGTTGATGACGATGTCGAAGATCTTCAACACGTTGATCACCATCGTCACGAACACAACGGTGAGTACCGGGGCCAGCAGCGGCATGGTGACGCGCCGGAAGGTCTGCAGCTCCGTCGCACCGTCGATGCGCGTCGCCTCGAGCACCGCACGGTCAATCGATGCCAGTCCAGCGGCAAGGATGACCATCGCGAATCCTGCCCAGATCCACAGGTAGGCGATGATCATCGACATGTCGATGAGGGGAACACTGAATAACGCTTGCGCCGTCTGGCCGGCTCCTCCGGTCGGCGTGAGCGACTGCGAACCCAACCAGTTGACGCCAGCGAACCCGGAGCCGAAATTCGAGGCGGCCACCTCGACGTGGTAAGTCCCAGGCTGGACCCCGGTAAACTGGAACGTGCCGTGTGCGTCAGTCGAGGTGCTCGCCAGCTGGGCACCCGCACTTGAGACGAGGGCGAGGCGCATGTCTGGCAGCCCGTCCTCACCTGCCTGGGGAGTGGTCAAATTGGAGGAGGTCGGCGAGAAATCGCGCCAGACCACGCCAGAGACCACGCCGCTCGCTGCGTTTGGTAGATGCGCCTGCTCTGCACCGAGCGTCTGGAGGGTCGTTGGCACGATGCCGACCATGCCGAGACGGACGACCCCGCCTGGGTGAACCGTCGAGCTGCTTAAGAGGGTGTTGGACGCCCCGGGGTGCAGTCCGTAGGAGGCGAGCCCGGCGACGGTCTGTCCAGCCGAGGAGCTGATCGGGTACAGCCCGGGCGGGTTGAACCAGTCCGAGACGGTCTCGAGGAAGGCGTTCACGGCGCCGATCTGAGGCTGGCTGTTGGTGAAGATCTCGGCCCACACGAGGGCGGACGCGGTGGTCGAGAACACGATAGGCATGACGATGATCGTCTTAAACACCGTCGCCCAACCGATGCGCTCGGTGAGCACGGCGAAGACGAGCCCGAAGAAGGTCACGAAAAACGGAAAGATCACCACCCAGATGATGTTGTTGCGGAATGCTACGAGCAGGTCGTCGCTCGTAAAGAGCGTCTTGAAATTGGACAGACCGACGAAGTGGCTAGCGGTCTCGTCGAACAGGCTGTAGCGGATCGTGGCAAAGACGGGGTAGATGACGATCGCCAGTAGCCAGATGGTGGCCGGGACGAGAAAGAGCAACGAGCTCGTGTGACGCCACCACGGCCGGTGCCTCGGTGCGGGGACGACGTCGGCGAGTTGGTCAGATGGCGCTTCGAGAATCGCCATCACATATCGTCCCCGCGCCGACTCGGGCCTCCGCTGGGGGATTTAGGCGAGCCCGACCACGCGCGATGAGTTCGCGTGGCCGAGCTCGAATGCTGCCGATTCATTCGAGTGACGCTTTTCGGTGCTCGAGTTGCTGCCCTACTTACCCCAGGCCTTGGCCGCCAGCGTTTGCATCTTTGGCTCGAGGGTCTTGGTCTCGCTCGACGTCGGCGTCTTTACGAAGTCGAGCATGTCGGTCCAAAGGTTCTTCTCCCAGGCGCCCTTGGCGGTGCTTTGCAGGTCGTCGAGGCTAAACACGAAGCTCGTGGCTTTGACCAGCTCAGAGGCATCCGCCCGGGTCACCGGGTCGGGGTAGGAGCTGAGCGCGACCGTCTTATTCGGGCTGGTGAAGCCGCCGAGGTGCGCCCAGATCTCGCCCGGTTGGGCCGAGGCGATGTACTTGATGAATGCCTTGGCCTGCGGGGTCGAGGTGAGGACCATGCCGACGTCGCCGGCGCCTTGCAGCGCGGTCGAGTTCGTCTTGTCGGCGGCCGGCGCTGGGAATGGGAAGAAGTCGTAGCACGGCGTCTGCGCCGGGTTTGCGGTACAGGTGGCGCCCCCCTTGCCTTTGGTCCCTGCGGTGTACGTCGACGAGTTGGTGACGATCTGGGAAACGACGAAATCGGCCTCGATCACCATCGCTGCGGTCGGCATCGTGCCCTTCGCCGGGAACACGGAGTTGACGCAGTTCGGATACGTGCCGTTGGCAAGGGCGCCAGAGGTCCCACCGAGCAGGTACGTCGGTTTGCCGACAAGGCCGCTCAGCTGATCGAAGGTGTTGGTGACCGTCGCGCTCGTCCACGGGATCGTGTCATTGGCAAGCTCGTTGTAATTCTTCGCGCCGTTGATCTTGAGGTACAGGTTCTGCCACAGGTCGGCAACCGGCCAGCCAACGTCGGTGCAGAGCGAGAACGGCGTGACGCCCGCTGCCTTTAGCGTTCCGGCATCGGTCAACAGCTGCTGCCAGGTGGTCGGCGTCGACTTGATGCCGGCTTCGGCGAACAATGCCGGGTTGTACCAGATTGTGTTCTTGTTGGCGCCCTTGTACCAAAGCCCGTACAGCTTGCCGTTGTCGGAACCGAGTGTGTTCCAAGCCGCCCCGAGGTTGTTGGCAAGACTGCCGAGGATTGGCGTCAACGGCTGGAGCTTGTGCTCGGACGCGAGGGCATCGAGCGTGCCGGGGTCAGGGACGAAGGCGACGTCGGGCGGCTTACCGCCGGCGACCGCGGTGTCGAGCGCGGTGTCCATCGTGCCGCTGCCCTTGCCCTGGTAGTTCACGGTGACTCCGGTGCTTTGCTCGAACGGGGCGATCGCTGCTTTGAAGTCGGTCTCTTCCGCGGCGGTCCACTCCGCCCACACCGAGACTGACCCACCGATCTTGGCGTGGCCCGTCGTCGCGGCTGAGGCCCCGGCGAGGCTGCCGATGCTCAGGCTGGCCGCGGCCATCGATACTGCCGCGGCGCCCACCACCCACCGACGCCTCGAGCGCCCGTACCCACCCGCACTGATCTGTTCGTTCCGCATCACACCTGTCCCCTTGGTCTCGACGTCCGCACTGCCGACATCTCAGCTACCGCGTTCCGGCCGGGAGGCGCGCGGCCGGCAGCAGCCCGGCGCGAAAGGCCAGATCACCGCGGGCGGGCCCGAAGAGGCTCACCCGAGTTGGTACCAACCCCTTTCCCCCGCCCAGCCGGCACAAACCGCAACGAACACGGTGGCTCAGGAGCACCCGGTCGTGGCTGACTCGAACGGGACTTGACTGCCGTAGCGAGCCGAACGCCACAATAGTGAGGATCGGCGCAATCTGACAAGGGTGTTATTGCACGTCTAATGGCGGTTGGCCTGCCGTAGTTGTGTTCGCGAAGCACCCCACGGAAACAGGACGAAACCGCACGCGTCTCACTATTCATTACGAGGGGAGCCGCGATCTAGCTCCTAGAGATGAATATCCGCTCGCGGACGATTGGGCTGTCGCTTCGCGTGTCAAGCTGACGCATGAGGCGATCGGCGTAGAGGTCCGTCGTGGCACGTTCGAGGTCGTGGTCGACGGTGACCGGGTCGGGTCCGTCGAGATGAACGACACGATCGACAAAGCAGGGAACCACAGAACTGCCTGTTTTCGCAGGTAGACGGCCCTACCTCCTGTTTGGATCTATCCGGGACTATCCCAACAGCGAAGCCCGAAAATCCCATATACTGAGCACGGAACCACCCTGAGCTGGACTCGTTACCGCTGGAGTGGAACGCAGCCACCGTCCATGTCGCGCCGTCGTCGATGCGCCAAGCCATTCCGCGCAGCCGGCAGCGCGCTCAGCGGCCTGCTTCCAACCGTGGATCTGGAAAGCAGATACCAACCGGCTCAACTCATTCACGCAAGCTCATCAGTGAGTACTAACTTCCCGTCGTAGGTAGTCAGCATGTTCTGGTAGCAGCCTGCGACCGCCGAGGCCATGGCCGCAAAGACCCTCACCACGTTTGGCTTCAGAGAACGAACGCGTAGGCGGCGTCCTTTCTCGTGAAGTCGCTGTCGACACGAGATGAGCACAGCTAGCCCTGAGCTGTCCATGAAATCCAGGTTCGACAAATCGAGGACGATCTCCGGCGGTCCTCCTGCGATCAGCTCTTCGAGGACGTGCTGGAGATCGGGCGCCGAATCCATGTCGAGTTCGCCCAGCAACACCACGACCGCTTGCCGTCGAGGTGAGCGATCGTCGCTGAGAACGACGGAATCTCTGGGTTCATCGCGTCGTCATGGGGTAGGCCCTATGCAGCGCGAACATGCTCCTCCTACAAACAGTCGCTCAAACATGGTGGCCCTTGATCTTGAAGGCGCGAGTCATTTTGGATCAGCCACCGAGCGGTTGCAAGACAGGTGGCCAGTTCGCAGCCACGTTTTTGGCTGCTCCCGTCGAAAAGAGGCGAATGCATGGACACAAGCAGGTCTTTTCAGGCCGAGAGTCCTGGTCATGCCCGTCGGGCGGTGCGATCTGCTCTGCAAGATGTCCCGTCCGACGTCGCCTGAGATCGCAGCCTTCTTACCCGCGGAGCTTGTCACGAACGCCCTCATGGCCGTCTATGTTGAAAAATGTCGCGTACGCGTCAAAGTCCACGATTCCGATCGGACATTGGACCTGCTGCCGCTCAAGCCGGAGCAGTCCAGCCCACATGGTCGCGGTCTGGCAATCGTCGATTCTCTCGCCTC
>DATCDR010000033.1:0-8442 GCA_036510575.1 Acidimicrobiales bacterium
CGGGGATATCTCGACGTGTTGGAGTTTTTGGCATATTCGCCTCTGAGCAGGATCTTTAGGCCGAAAACTGCCAGTAGAATCGCTCGATGCGAGCTTTTTCCGGTGGAGAGTACAGAATCGAGTTCCAGGATCTGCGTGCAACGGTGACGAGCGTCGGAGCGACGCTTCGAGAGTTCACCAAAGACTCCGTACCGATCCTTTGGAGCCAGGACCTCGATGCGCTGCCGTCGGGGAGCAGCGGTCAGGTGCTCGCCCCGTGGCCGAATCGACTGGCGAATGGGGCGTATGTCTTCAACGGGATCTCGGCGAAGGCCGCCCTTGACGAGCCCGACCGAGGGAACGCCATTCATGGCCTCGTGCGGTGGCTGGATTGGCGTCTTGAGTACCAGGAGCGAACCAGGGTGAAGATGAGCTGCACGCTCGCGCCCCAGCCCGCCTACCCCTTCATGCTCTCGCTCGCAGTGCTCTACGAGGTCGGTCCACGCGGTCTCACCGTCCGCATCCAGGCCGAGTCACCTGGCGCCGCGGGTGCCCCGTTCGGCATCGGCTTTCATCCGTATTTCTTGGCCGGCGTCCAGGGACTAGCCGGCTCGCGCCTGGTCGTGCCCGCGACGCGCCATCTCAGCCTTGACGCGAAGGGGATCCCAAGCGGGGAGGCCGATCTCGACGGCGAGCTCGTCGCGCTCGCGACCGCCGACGGTCTCCCCCTTGACGATCAGGTCCTCGACGACTGCTTCGCCGGACTCGCGAGAGATGAGAACGGGGTCGCGACGCTTCGTTTCCTCCCAGGAGGTGGTCCGATCGCCGAAGTAACGATGCGACTCGATGCGAGCTTCGACTACGTCATGTGCTACACCGGCGACACGCTCGGGGTAAGCGATCGTCGCCGCGCCGTAGCCATCGAGCCGATGACATGCCCACCGAACGCGCTTGCTTCTGGCGTCGGGGTCATTTCGCTCGGGCCTAGGACGACGTTCAACGGCGCATTCTCGATCTCGGTCGCGTAGGGCCAGGCGGCGTAATCTCTCCGGAGTCCAGGAGGTCACTGTGTCACCGATGCGATTCGGAGCATTCATCGCCCCATTCCACGCGCAACGTCACCAGAACCCGACGCTCGCGCTGCAACGCGACGTGGATCTTTCCCGCCATCTCGAAGCGCTCGGCTTCGATGAGGTCTGGTTCGGTGAGCACCACTCCTCTGGAGCAGAGACAATCGCCTCGCCGGAGATCTTTTGTGCGCACGTCGCTGCGAAGACGGAGCGGATCAACGTCGGCACCGGCGTGATCTCGCTGCCGTATCACAACCCCCTTTGGGTGGCTGACCGCGTGACGCTGCTCGACCACCTCACGAGGGGCAGGCTGATGCTCGGCATCGGGCCGGGCGTGCTGCAGTCGGACGCGCAGATGATCGGACTCCAGGCATCTGATCTCCGCGGCTATTTAGAGGAGGACCTCCCGGTTCTGCTGCACCTGCTGCGATCAGAAGAGCCCTTATCGGTCCGTACCGACCGCTACGAGCTGCACGACGCGCACGTCCAGCTCGGCCTCTACAACCCCGATATCGAGATCGCGTTGACCTCGATGTTCTCGCCGGCCGGCCCGGTCCTTGCCGGCAAGCACGGCCTTGGCATCCTGCAGCTCTCCGGTCTAGCGAAAGACGCCCTCGCCATCTTGCCTGACCACCTTGCCTCGATGGAACAGACCGCCGCCGACCACGGCCACCAATTCGACCGTTCGGGCTTTCGAGTGGTTGGCATGATGCACCTCGCGGCGACCAAGGACGAGGCGATCGCGGACGTCGCCTACGGCCTCGATGACTACTTCGACTACGCCCAGCAGGTCATCGGCGGCAACGCCGCCTCCGGGCTTAACTTCGCCCAGCGGCTCGAGTGGGTGCTCGAGTCAGGAACCGCGGTCGTCGGTACCGCCGATGAGGCGATCGCCGTGCTCGAGAACCTCATCGAGGTCTCCGGCGGCGTTGGCGCATTCTTGTGCTGGGGTCACGAATGGGCCTCGCCGGAGGCGACCCGTCGGAGCTATGAGATCTTTGCTCGCCGCGTGATCCCTGCTCTTACCGGGACATCGCGGCGCATCGAGCAGAGCAGGGACTCCGCGGCCGCAGGTATCGCGGCGCGTCGGGCGAAGGCCGCGGCGCCGGCATCCGTCCAGTAATCGGGCACGGCGGGTCTCGACCGGAGCCTTTGGTCGTTTCCTTGAGCGCAGGAATCGAATCCGACACGGCTTAGGGACTCGAACCAGCCCCTGTCGTTCCTCGACTGTCTCGGAAGTGTCCGGCAGTTACGCGGCGGGTTCGGAACTTTTAGCGTCCTCGAGCGCGGCGAGCGCTGCCCGGGCCCTGAATGCGCCGGGAACGAGCTCACCGTTTGCCCGCACGGCATCGAGCACGGATGACCACCAGGCGAGGTCATCTAGGACAACGTTGAGGGTCCCGCTGTATCACCGGTGATACAGTCGAACGGATGGACAACGTTTCGATAAGAGAACTCCGAAACCACGGTGGTGAGGTGGTTGACCGCGTGGAACACGGCGAGGCGATTTGCATCACTCGCGACGGTCGGCCGGTCGCGGAGCTCCGCGCCCTCGAGCATGCGCGCGTTACGCTTCCCGCTCTCCTCGCCCGATTCCGGGCCCTCCCGTTGATCGACCCGGCGGCCCTCCGCCGTGACATCGACGACGTCCTCGATCCGAGCTTGTGATGCGACCCGGTCAAGGTCTCCTCGACACCTCCGTCGTGATCCTGCTCGATCGCCTGGACGAGCACAGTGACCTTCCCGAAGAGCCACTGATCACCGCCGTGACGTTGGCGGAGCTCTCGGTTGGTCCACTCGTCACCGACGATGAGTCGGAACGAGCGGCTCGTCAGGCCCGTGTTCAAGCCACCGAGGCCAGTTTCGACCCGCTCTCATTCGATGCGTCCGCGGCGCGGACGTTTGGGCGGGTGGCTGCAGAACTCCGAAGAAGTGGTCGAACGGCGAGGGCGCGGTCGTTCGACGCGATGATCGCCGCAACGGCGCTCTCGAGAGGATTGCCCATCTTTACGGCCAACCCTGAGGACTTCAATGGGATCGAGGGCCTCGAGGTGGTCACTATCGCCCGAGCATGAAACGAAACGGTTCGCGCAGAACTCCACACCTGATGACGCTGCGGCGGACGACGACCTGCCGTCTCAATCCTCGCTGACGGTTCTGGCAAGGCCGGACGCTGCCGAAGGCCGCTCATACTGCGCAAGCCGAGGGGCGCTGAGGGTCGCGAAGAACCAGTGTCAGCACGTTTCGAAGTCACTCCCGAACCCGAGTCGCGCCCAGTCGCACCGATGCGTGGTGCAGCCGTGCCGCGAATTAGGTGGTCGTCGTCGCAGGGACAGTTGTTGTTGTTGTTGTTGTTGTTGTTGTTGTTGTTGTTGCAGGGACGGTAGTTGTCGTAGTTGGTGCAAGCGTCGTCGTGGTCGTAGTTGGTGGAAGTGTCGTTGTAGTAGTGGCGGGTGCGCGGTGACGCTTGTGTGGAATCGTGGTCGTCGTCGTTGAGGTAGTGGTCGATGTCGACGTCGTCGTCGGTGACGGCGTAGCCGGTTCATTCGAGTACCTGGCTGGGGCCGCATGCAGCTCGGGCGAGAGATTGCCCGTCGTCACCGTCACGAGCGTGCCGATCGGGTCCATCGGGAAGACGACCGCGGCATTGGCGATAGGGATCTCGATACAGCCCGCACTTTGTGGCCAGCCATAGGTTGCTCTCGGGAAGCCGTGCACCGCGTCGGAGTCGTGGAAGTACGACACCCACGGGATTCCTGGGTCGACGTACTGCGTGCCGTCCGGGTTCGTCCCGCTCATCGTCGTTACCAAGAACCGGAGGAACACCGGCCACGTGCCATCAGGAGTGACACTGTCGACGCCGGTGTTCGCCGGCGTCTGGAAGACGACCTTGCCGTTTCGCCACACGTAGAGCTGCTCGGGAAGTGTCTGGGAGACGAGGAGGTAGTCGTAGGGCCGAGTGTCGACGACGCGTTTCGCGACCGCGTCGAGGAGCGCGGCCCAAACCTTCGTCCCTACCACTCCGTCGACGCTCAAGTTCTCCGCCGACTCAAAGGTCATCACTGCAGCCTGGGTGGTGACGCCTGCCTGCCCGGCACTGAACGTGGAGCTGAGCTGTCCTGGCGTCGAGGAGAAACGCGGGATGAATGTGCCGGCTAGAGGATTTCTCGAGATAACGCCGGCATTCTTCGGCTCTTTGGCTAGTGCCGCACTCATACGATGGGCGGCGGTGCCAGGGCCTGCTGGGACGAAGCTGAACGGCAGATAGTCGAGCTCGGCGAGCAGCTGCTGGACGCGAAGGAGGGTGCCGGCGGCGACGCTGAACTTGGTCGTGGTGAGCTTTGGAAACTCCGCCCCGTTGTTACCGACCGGGCCGGAGGCTCCGGCGCCGAGTGTCACGGTCACCGCCTCGTCGGGGATGAGCTGGCCGCTCGGTGCGAATCTGAGCATCTTCGGAGTGGGCCTGGACCATCTGCCGGCGATCGCGGGCGAAAGAGTGGGCAGCGCGCTTCGCGATTCGAGCGCGGTTGAGAACTGGAGCTCGATCTTTGCTGAGTAGCTCACGTTCTTTGCGCCGAGGCCCGGTGAAACGCTCGTGAGCCGTAACAGCGGCGGCCGCTTGTCGGTGATCGCGTGCGAGGCGCTGCCCTTCGGGGTCGACTGCAGCGATGCGGGGGTCTGCGCGTTCGCATGATGCGTCGCTGCGATGATGCCACCAGCTGCGAGCACGACGACGGTGACTGCAACGATCACGATGGTGCGCCCGCCAAATCGTGCGATGCCTCGGCTAGTCACCGCGCCCGATTGCTTGTTCTAGGAGTTCGCGAACCTCGTGAATTCGGGTGGGATCGCTGAGCTTTTCACCGTTTGTCTCTCTCACGTAGAAGGTATCGACAACTTCGTGTCCCAATGTATCGGCGAGTGCCGAGACAACGTCGAGGTCACTTGCTACGAGCGTCGTCGCGATGCGCTGCAAGAGCCCCACCCGATCTGGGGTGCGGACTTCGATGATCGAGGCGCGATCTGACGTCGCGTTGTCGATCGTCACCCGGCGAACAGCTGGCAGCGCAGATGCTGGACGTCGCCCGCGGGCATAGGTGCGGTCCTGTTCGGCGAGTCGTTCGACGAGCGGCAGTGTGCCGTCGAGTGCCGCTTGGAGGTCGCGCTCGACTTTGGCCCAGTCGGGCAGGCGATCGAAAGTCGGCTCGACGATAAAGACGTCGACTGCCATGTCGGGTTCCGCGGAGCTGAGCATCGCCCGGCGGACATTGCAGCCATTCAGCGCTAGCACGCCAGCTACCGCGGCAAGCAGGCCCGGTCGGTCCGGCGCGACGACCGTCACGTGTTTACCGCTCGCGCGAACAGCGAGCTTTCCGGCCGCCACGAGCTCTGCCTGCTCGGGGGTCAACTCCGTCGGAGCGCTCGGCGCGATCGGTACGCCTGAGAGCACGGCGTCCACCTTCTCGACGAGGCGCAGCACGAGGTCGGCCTTCCATGGGCCCCAGGCCGCCGAGCCGGTAGCTTGCCCATCAGCAGAGGTCAACGCCGCCAGCAGTGACAGGCGCTGGCGGTCCTTTACTGCCTTGGCGACCACGATCGCGGTCGAGGGGTCGTCTAAGTCGCGCCTGGTGGCGAAGTCAGGTAGGACGAGGTGCATCGACACCAGGTCGATGACGATCTCGACGTCTTTTTCCGGGTAGCCGAGCCGCTCCATGACTGCTCGCGCCGTCTCTGCGCCGACTTCGGAGTGGTCGCCGTGGCCTACCTTCCCGATGTCGTGAAGGAGCGCTGACAACAGCAGAAGGTCTGGGCGCGCGACGTCGCCGACGTGCTCGCCGGCGCGCGCCACCGCCTCGAGCAGGTGTCGATCGACGGTGTAGCGGTGGTACGCGTTTCGCTGCGGGCGGTTCCTCACGAGCAGCCACTCGGGCATGTAGCGCTCGAAGATGTGGCGTTGGTCGAGTGCCTCGACTACCGGGATCAGTGCATCGCCGGTGCCGAGCAGTCCGACGAATGCTGCTCGAATGTCGTCGTCGAAGGGAGCATCCGGTGCTGTCGTCTCGTTGGCGAGGCGGTCCATCGTGTCGCGTTCGATCAAGGTCTGGCGTTCGGCGGCCGCGAGCGCGACGCGAAGTGCGAGCGCCTGGTCCCTTGCTGGGTCGGCGGTGTGTTCGATCGCGATCTCTCCTGCCCGGAGCACCATCCCTTTCCCGAGCGGCAGATCGCTCACCGGACCTGGGTGCTGCTCTCGAACGAAGCTCGGTCGGGCACGTCGCCACGCCTCGGAGCAGGCGGAGGCGATCGTGCGTCCTGCCTCGGCGACGTTGGCCATGAGATCGTCGGCATCGGCGTTTCCGAGGATGTCGGCAACCTCGTCTTGTTCTTGGAGGACGAGGCGATCGCCGGTCGAGCCGCTCCGGCACTGCACGACGACACGTACTTTGGTGATCAGCGCTTCGGCCTCGACGATCGGCGCCGCCTCAGCCACGGGCTCGAGAAATGGCAACGTCGCGGCCAGCGCGCGAAGCGCGGCAAGGTCGCGCAAGCCGCCAGCGGACTGCTTGAGGTCAGGCTCGAGGAGGAACGCCAGTTCACCGAAGCTGCGATGCCGCTCGGTGACGGATTTCGACAGCGACTCCAGGCGACCGGTTCCGTCTCGTCGCCAGATGGCAGCTACCTGCTCGATGAGCTGGGATGAGAGCGACTCATCGCCGGCTATGTGGCGCGCGTCGAGCAGTCCGAGGATCACCTTCATGTCAGAGCCCGCCATCTCGATCGCCTCGCTGCGGGTACGAACGCTGTGGTCGAGGTGGAGTCCGGTGTCCCAGACGGTGTACCAGATGGCGTCGGCGATGCGCTCTACGTGGCGCCGCCTACGGTGCAACAAGACGACGTCGAGATCGCTGCCTGGACAGATCGCCGATCGGCCGTAGCCGCCGACGGCGATCAGCGCATAGCCGCTGTTTTTGCCCTGTGTCGCGTGTTCGAGCAGGTCAGCGAGGAATTGATCGCATGCGGCGCTGAGCAGTGGTGGTAGCGCCTCGGCGGGAAGGGTTCCAGCGAGCACCGCTTGACAGAGCTCACTTCGGCGGTCTCGCAGCGCCGCGGCCTGTGGACCCGCGGTCTTCGAGGCCTCGTCAATCACCATACGCCCAGGTTAGTGGCTATGTCCCGGAGTCGTTTGGCACTACATCGGACAACTTCGGCGAAGCGCCTCGCGCCTACTCGGCGCGAATCTCGGCGCGGACGTCGCGACTTCGTCCCCTTGGCAGCCACGAGTCCGGATTGGTGGCTAGCTCGCGTACGTGTGCTGGCAGCGTTCCGTTGGCGACGTCTTCGAGCGTGGTCTGCTCCAAGACGCTTCGAAGGCTCGCACGAACAGCTATCCAGAGCTCTTGGAGGTGGATAGCTGCGCCCTCATAGGACGTCTGCTCTGGTCGTTCGCCGCGGACCTCTGCGAGTGGACCGTCGATTGCGCGCATGATGTCGGCGATGGTGATCTCATTGGCTGGTCTGGCGAGGCGGTAGCCGCCATCTGAGCCGCGAGAGCTCACAACGATGCTCGAGCGTCGAAGCTCAGCGAGGATGCCCTCTAGGAACTTCGACGGCAGTCCCTGGGTCTCTGCGAGCGCGGCACCTGACACCCGGCCCGCAGGGTGCAGCGAGAGCGCGAGCAAGGCGCGCACCGCGTAGTCGACTTTCGCCGAGATCTGCATGGCTAGATCGCGCCTTCGGCGGGGCTCGCCACAAGACGAGCTCGTCGCACGCGACCCGCTCCTTTAATGCGTCGAACTAGCCAGTAGATACCGATGCACACGCGCTGACGATACTCTGAGGACTCCTCGTTTGTACCGATGGCGAAGCTACGCGCTTGGTCGGGTATCTGACTCCGCGTGGTTCTCGCTGCCGCCGATCGGGATTGTCGCCGCCACCGCCACAAAGACGTGATCGCCGACGCCCGGAGCGAGCTCGTCGAAGTTGCGACGGGCGAGTTGCACGTAGGTGTCGGACCCGTCGTCGAGATGGATCTCCACGCGCACCTCGAAACCGAGCTGCGTGATGCGCTCGATCACGCCGGGGTGGGCGCCGTCAGCGGGTGATTTCGAGATGACGAGGTCGTGTGGGCGCACCCAGTCGCCGTCATGGAGCGTGGCGGGTCCGAGGAAGGTGGCGACGAACTCATTTGCCGGATGGTCGTAACACGCTGCTGGGGTGCCGACCTGCTCGAGGTTGCCGTCCCGGATGATCGCGATCTGGTCGGCGACTTCCATCGCCTCTTCTTGATCGTGGGTGACGAGCACCGTCGTGACCTTCATCTCCTCGACCAGGTCGCGAAGCCAACTGCGAAGTTCCTTTCGGACCTGGGCGTCGAGTGCCCCGAACGGCTCGTCGA
>DATCDR010000034.1:0-8730 GCA_036510575.1 Acidimicrobiales bacterium
GACCCGATGCGCCTCGTCTGGCGCCAGACTCCCCTCGCGCGCGCCGTCGAGGCGCTCGGGCTCGCCGCCGCCGCGGTCGTCCGCCTCCTCGGCCCACTCAGGCCCGGAACGACACCTTGGAGCGTGGCCAACGCCGTCACCTGTGGCGAGCTCCTCAGCTCCGGTCTCAGCCCCTGAGGCGCTTCGCGCGCCGCCAATCCAGCTCAACGCACCCATCAGTTCCATCCGCGCGCGTCTCGGGAGCTCCGTCGACGCTCTGGCCTGTGGGGCCCAAGGGCGCGGACAACGACATCGCAAGGAGCGCTGTCCTCAACGAGAGTGTCACCGCCGACAACGTGATCACGAAACTGTGCTTACGCTGAACGTCCACGCCGTCATCATTCAACGTGGCGGGCAACAACGGCCACTTTCTCGAAGCTCCGGATCGAGTAGCAGCGGATCACCTGGGAAGTGTTCTCTCGCCTTCAAGACATCAGTAACCCCGGACGACTGCAGATCCTGACGACTTAACCATTACTTTTGCGCGTGGCCATGAGAAAGGGCCACGCGCTCCCAGGCGCGTCGGCCTGACCCCCAGCCACGATGGCCTCAGAAGGACTCAACCCGACCTACTCGTTGTAAGCGAGCTGGGGCCGTATTCTGGCGAACGCCAGCGGACGTTAGCGCAGGTCAAGCTGCGTGAGCATCCGTCGGCGTACCCTCCCGAACGTCAGCGTTCGCGCGATGGAAGACGGACGAGACCGCCTCGTCGACAGCGGTCGACTGCGTTCCCAATGAGGGCTCACTGCGTCTTCCTGTCCCCCGTGTAGCTCTGGCCGATCGGTTCCCGGGGCGTAGGTCGTTTGATCCTTTCGCCCCTTGCGTGTCATCCCGTCGAGAGCGGTTTTTTAACGTCCGCTGACGTCAAATTTATGAAGCTTCTACCAGGACTTTTGTCCGGGGCGTCAATAGAAGTCAGAAGAGAAACGTGCGACCACGACGCTGGCGAGGACATCCGTTGTCGACGGTGGCGCCGGCCTGAGACCGACACTCGCCGACGCCTGACGGCAATCATCCACGGAGCTTCGCTACTCGGTTTCCGCTCCGTACCAGCATCGGCAAGATCGAGCCGATCATAAAGCCCGCGGTCAACGATGTAGTCGCGCGACCCCATTCGCGTTGGCGCCTAGGGGGCGACCGTAATTTCAGCCCTTGAAGGTACCGCTCAGTCCTACGATCAAAGATCGTGACCCTTAGCGGCGTCGCCGTTCCCACCTCGAGGGAGCGGAGCCAGCGCTCCGGCACGGGCTCGGCATCCAAGCGACGACCGGACCCGGCGCCAGCGCGTCGGGCCGATCAGCGGCGAGCGCTTCTATCGGCGCAGGCGAACAGTTGACGAACGTCGAGAGCGTCCTCAGCGCCATCCGAGCTCAGCCAGGCCTAAGCGATGCGCAATTGCGCGTCGTGACGGGCGTCAATCCACATCAACAGGTCAACCAGATCTGTCGACGCCTAGAGACCGATGGTCTGATTGAGCGGCGACGTGACGCGACCGGTCAAATCGTGAACCTCCCACTCGGCTCTTCAGCTCGCAGCTCCCAAGCCACACGAGAACGCTCTCACCCAGAGGAGTCGCTTCCACGAAGGGCGGCGGTCATTCGCGGGACGAGCTGCATCCCCGCCGCGAAACTCGACGGGACACTGCTCATCGTGCCCTGCTCGGCGGAAAAATCCAGAGGCGGTACCACCATACGGGGTGGCCCCAGCGTTCTCGATCTGCTCCCTCGTCACCTCGCGGACGACCTCCGCCAAGCTCGGCACGACATCGCCGAGCAGGCGCACCTCAATGACGCGCGTCTGCTGCCTGCATGGCGACGCTACGGCGGCTACCTCTATCGCGCAGCCGGCTCGACTCTCGATCAGCTCGCGGCCGCGAGGCGACCGCTGCTCATTATCTCCGGCGGTTACGGCATCGTCCTCGGTGAGGAGATGATCGGCGACTACGACCGCCGCTTCCAGCTCCGGGACTGGCCACGAGGGCTGCTCGACGCCTGCATCGCCCAGGTGGCGCATGCTTTCGGCGTTGAGCGCGCCCTCGCCTTCTGCTCTCGGACCAGCGACTACGCGAAGCTCGTCCGGCGAGTCGACTGGCGATCCTGTGGCGTTGAGGCCGAACTCGTTGCACCAATCTCGAGAGGCGGTGGCGCGATGGTCCGCGTGCCGCGTGCCAGTGGAGAGGCAATCGCTGCATTCGTCGCGAACGAGCTACATGATCTCTGGCGAAGCAGCGACGATCTGTCACTCGAGATTGAGGTGTTGTCCCGGGCCTCGGCAGGTACGCCGATAGATAACCTCCTCGCGCGGCTCGGCGACGTCGACAACACCGAAGCCCCCGCGGACTTTCCCCTGGACCGAGAAGCAGCAGCGCTCCCCGGCCTCTACGCCTGGTGGGCTGACGCCGCGGCACGCGAGCTCCTCGGCGAAACGCTCGGCGGCAGCCTGCCAGCCCTCATCTATGCCGGCCAGGCCGGTGCGACGACCAAGCGAAGCGGGACTGAGCGATCCGCGACACTTGCATCGCGTGTCGCGGGGAACCACCTCCGTGGGAACATCCGCTCCTCGACCTTCCGGTTGACGCTGGCGGCGCTACTCAGCGAGCACCTCGGCCTCGTGCTCCAACGCTCTAGCGTGCTTGACGCGACGAGCGAACGTGCGCTCTCTGAGTGGATGTCGACCCACCTTCGGGTTGTCGTTGCCCCCGTCGCAGATCGAGCCGTCCTCTCGGGGCTCGAGGAGGCGGTGCTCGAGCGACTCGACCCTCCGCTCAACCTCGCAGGCATGAGACCTAGCCCGGCGCGGTCCGTCCTTCGTGCGCGCCGCAAGGCGCTCACTGCTGGTTCGGTGGGCCAGAAGCCGCAGCCCGAGTCATAGCACCCGCAGGCGCTCGGACGCGGGTACCGCGGCTCACGTCTTGCGCTCTCCGAGGCCGACGCCGAGCGGATCAGCGCCGCCACCATTGGTAACGTTTGAGCTTCTTCACATCTCGAGTACCGGGGAGGTGGAACTCGTCCCTCTCGCCAAGTACTACCTCAACCTCGCCGGCGAGTATCGCGTCGCCTCGGAATTGCTCAGGCGCGGAGTGTTCGCCGCGATCACCTACGGCAACAAGAAGGGCGCCGACATCTATGCGATCGGCCCGAATCGCGAGACGGCCGTCGTGAAGCTGAAGGCGTCGAATACCGGCCGATTCCTCACCGGCTTCTATCAGAAGTACACCGACGAGGCGAAAGTGCACCCTGACTCCTGGGTGCTCTACTGGGTGAAGCGCGATGGCGAGGACGAGTGCTCGTCCTTAGCCATCCTGAGATGGCAAGCGCCCTCCCAGGAGCATCGCTGACCTGGGAGCAGCAAGCCAACGCCGTGTCGATGGGCGTCGACAACGTCTTGGCAGCCGATCTCCAGATGCAGTCATCAGCATGGGACAAGATCGTGAGCTGGTGTGCTTCCTAGATGAGCAAGACGACGCGCGCGAACCTCAATTATGAGGGCGCTGAGGCCGTCTACGGCGTTTGGAGCCGTTCGTCGCGGTCCCTCATTTTCCATGATTAACCAGCCTTTTGTCGACGACCACGTCTCTGAACCGCGGTGCGAGTCGCTTAACGAAAATCCGAAAACTAGGGACAAGCTAGGGACGGCTTCCTGCCTTCGGGTGCCCGGGCAGTAGCACTCAGTCGAATTCGAACATTGGACGACGGTTGGCCTATCGCTTTGTGGAAGGCAGGCGTCGGTGGACTGTCGTAGCGCACGCTACTAGCCGACCGCCTTGCGAGACACTGCGCCATCCATCTAGTGGGCTGGTCATCAGCGTGCCCGTCTATGGCGCCTCGCGTTGCCGAAGACTCGAGAGCTACCGAGGTGATGCCGGGGCCGAGAACCCCCCGTCGCCCACGCGTCCCTAAGCGAGACGGCCGTCGTGGACGAAGGGTTGGTACGGTTTGAATACGACCGATCCGATCCGCGAGGAATTCCCCGAGGCGGTCGAGCCCAGGTACGTCACCGCGACGGCGAACGAGGAGATCGAGCTCTATCACGGGACCCTGGTCGCGGACATCGAGGGCACGACTCTCGTCGGCAATGGAAGCGTCACCCTCAAGTGGGTGCCATCACCTCAGATCGAATTCGAGTTCGCTGGCAAGCCCGACTTCGAACAAAGCGACTCCACCGTTCTTTCGTTCAAGAGCCTGCCGCAGTCAATCAAGCTCCACTCTCCCGGCAACGAACATCGCGGACGCGGTCAGGTCTGGGGGGTATTGCTGCCCTCGTTCGTAGAGGGCGTGTGGCTCATCTCGGTCCGGGGCCACCTCGAGGAGTTTGAAACGGGCAACCCTGCCCCGACGGAACGAATCCTCTTCCACGTCCCAAACCTGCCGAGCTTCGTGGGAGAAACGGTCCAGTCAAGCGACAGCTCGAGCGTGGGGGCAACGCGACTGACTGCCGCGACGCGATCATGGCGCGTGCGACTCGATGGTCTGGACCATCTCCCTGACCTGTATCCAGAACTGAATAGAACAAACGGCTATGGGATCACTCACGTGGGAGACGTGCAAAGGATCGATGGGTCACCGATCCCGTATGAGGAGGTCGAGCAAATCCTCGCCACCCTCACCTGGTGGCTCACCATGCTGCGGAGCGAGCGAACTGGCCCAGTCCTGGCCGCAGGCATCCATGAAGGAAGAACCGTGTGGGAACTCGTCCGCATCCCCATCATTCAGCAGTGGACGGGCCCCGACACCTGGATGCCCAGAAAGCTACGCCCAGGGTTCGAGGATGCCTCGGTCGAAGGTGTTAGCACGGTGCTCGACCACCTGGCCGACCTGCAACCGGGAACGGAGCCTCACCGGGTAATCGAGCGGGCACTCGGTTGGTACACACAGAGTGTTCAGGGACGGGACACAGACGCCGTGGTCATCACAGCTCAAGCGGGGCTGGAACTCTTGTCCTGGCTAAAACTGACGGGTGACCGAGGCGTGTCTCACGATGGGTTCGAGAAGCTTCCGACATCCGATGCCCTGCGGATTACCTTAGGCGAAGCCGCAGTTCCGTTGGATGTGCCAGACCACCTCGAGGAACTCAAGCGCGCCGCTTCGCTGCCCAACAGTCCCAAGGCCGACGGTCCAGAGGCGGTCGTTGGAACCCGCAACAGTGTCATCCATCCGAAGCCAAAGGATCGGTTCGCAGACAACGGCGTGATCTTCGAGGCTGGTCGACTCGCGATCCGATACCTGGAGCTCCTCCTCCTTCACCGATTCGGCTACGGGGGCGAGATTCACGATCGAACGGATCTCCTGGCTTGGAGCGAGTCACCGGCTCCTTGGGCTCGTCATTGAGTCCAAGTATCGGCTTTCGCTGGACGCGAGTTTCTCGATGTTCGTGTTGCAACGTGGTTGTAGTTCGCTTGCCTCCCCCGAGATGTGATTCGGTTCGCGCTACAGGTCGACCGCATCGCCACGCAATTCGGCGAGCTGCTCGCGAAGGTCCACGACGCGGCGGAGGTAGTAGATGCGGACCGAGGGCTACTGACCGGATCAGGCACCAGACTTGAGCTGCCCGAACGGACTGATCGTGAGCAGTACGGATCAGAAGGTTGGGGATTCGAATTCCTCCGAGTGCACCAACGATAGCAGCAGGTCAGAGGCTATTTTGAAAGGTCGCATAAGCGAGTAGGGCTGCGCGCGACCCTACAAATGGCCCTATTTTGAGCGGCATGGGAAAGCGCGGCGACGGGTCGATTCGCGAGCGACGTCCCGGGGCCTTCGAGATCCGCGTCGCGACCGGCATCGATCCGCGATCGGGGAGCACGGTTCAGCGCTCGTTCTACTTCCACGGATCACGCGAAGACGCCGAAGCGCGTCGGAGCGAGCTCGCCAAGGAATTTGCCGAACATCGGGCGACGCGGATGACCTCGCCGTTCCTCACGGTCGGCGAACTAATGCAGCGTTGGGCGTCGGCGCCGCACGACTGGCGACCGTCGACGGTGGCGGGCTCGCAATGGATCGCAAAGGTCCTGTGCAACGACCCAGTCTCGAAGCGGCGCGTCAGCCTGTTGCGGCCATCCACGATGAGGGCCGTCATGGCCGAATGGCGTGCCCAAGGCGTCACGGTCGCGAGCGTCTCCGGGCGATTCCGGGCGCTTCGTGCCGCGCTGACATGGGCGTCGCTCGAGGGGATCATCGACCACAATCCCCTCCGCGAGATGCGAGGGCCGGAACGACCTGGGACACGGCTCCACGTTCCAGCTGAGCAGATCGCGGTACTGATCGCCGCGAGCGAAGCCGCAGTCGAGAAGGCCGCGGCGAATGTCGACGGATCGTTCCGGTCGCTCCAAGTGCTGCATGCTGCTGACCAGATCCGCCTCCTCGTACGACTCGCCGCGGACTCGGGTGCGCGCCGCGGTGAGCTCGCCGCGTTGCAGTTCACCGATCTGGAGAGTCGCGTGCTGACCATCGAACGAGGTGTCTCAGCGGAGCAGATTGGCCCCACCAAGACGAAGCAGACGCGCAGGCTCACCCTCGCTGCATCGACCGGTACGCTCTGGCGGGAATACGACGCCCGCTGGCGAGGTCGGCTACCAAAAGATGCCGCGTTCGGTCCTTGGTTGTTCTCACGTGACCTCGACCATCACCAGCGCCTCACCGCTGGCGCACTCGCTCATTGGTTCACCGAACTCTGCGCCGAAGCCGGCATGACAGGAGTCTCGCTCCACCGGCTGCGGCACACGGTCGCGACCTTCCTCGTGCGCCAGGGCGATCTGCTCGGCGCACAGCACCGGCTCGGTCACCGTGACGCGTCGACGACGCTTCGGAACTACGCCCATGCACTTCCACTCGAGGACGAGGAGGCTGCCGACCAGATCGAGCGAGCGCTCCTCGGATTCGGGAGCGACACTCGCGTCGGTCCAGCCGATCGAGCGGACTTCTGACGGAGCGGTTCGACAGCATCCGTCATCTGGTAGCGGTGCTCGATGCGAAACGTGGGTGAGGGCGATAGCGATCGCCTCTGAGGCCGCCACGATCGCAGCTGCGCCAGCGAGCGCCGCGACGATCCTCTTGAGGGGACGAGCGAAGAGCGTGCCATCTTGTTGGAGTTGCATTGCCCGGCCGCCGCCTCGCCGCCACTCGCTGGCGTCAGCACGTTGCACCAGTAATACTGACACGTGTCTGATTTTCTTGGGTAAGGTCAATGTCGTGGACTATGCCCGCTCCGTCGAAGAGCTGATCCCGGGCGTACAGGGTCTCGTCCTCGGCGTCCTGTCCCGCACGGAGATGGAGATGACGATTCGAACAGTGGCCAGTCTTGCCGGGGCAAGTCCACAGCAGGCTTCAGTCATCGTCGCCCACTTGATAGACCTCGGAATCGTCGCCCGGCGCGAAGCCGGTTCGTCCGCGCTCGTTCGCCTGGAGCGCGAGAACGAGGCCGCTAAATTGCTTCTCGCACTCGCTCAACTCTCTGAGTCAGCACTGGTTCACCTGGCCGAGATAGCGCGAGACATCAAGCCCACGCCAGCGAGTCTGACCGTCTTTGGGTCATTCGCCCGCGGGGAGGCGGTGGCGTCGAGCGACCTCGATGTCTTGGCCGTGCGACCCGAGGGTGTGGCCGCTGACGACAACGTTTGGATCGACGCGATCGGACGGTGGGAGGTCGCCGCGCGCAAGATCGTCGGCAATCCGGTCAACCTGCTTGTTGTCTCATCTGATGAGCTACCTGCGCTTCTCCGGCGGCATGCCGGGCCGTGGCGCGCAATCGTCCAAGAGGGCATCCCGTTGATCGGTGCGCCGATCTTGACGCTGACTTCAGCGGTCTGACATGCCACGAGCCCGGGCGAAAACCCGCTCTGCCACCCGGACGGACGCGACGGCTTATCTTGCGAAGGCCGCTGAGTTCCTCCGCGCCGCGCAGGACTCCTTCGAGCTTGGAAATCGCACGGCCGCAACAGGCAACGCTGTACACGCGGGCATTGCCGCGAGCGACGCACTCTCGGCCGCACTGGCCGGTTCGGTCTCACAGGGCGATCACGCCGATGCGCCGAGCCATCTGGATGCCATCGGGGGAGACGGGAAGATCGCGGCGAGGCAACTCCGGCAGCTCCTTCCGTTGAAGACACAAGCCGAGTACGACCCACGCCCTGTGTCGGTCACTGACGCGCGTCGAGCCGTGAGTGCTGCGAACAGACTCGTGGCACTTGCCGCGCGAGTGATCTCGAGGCGAGGGGGCGACCGGTGATCCTGCCGTCCATTCCATCGCGCGCGGTCCAATCCGGCTCTGTTCGCCCCGTAGTCTCCAGTTCTCTGACCTGAGGTCGACTGACCTCGGGACGCTGAGGTCGCAAGTCCGAATCTCGCTCCGGACTCACTGTGGGCTTTCCGGGACCGCCTTTCGCGACCAGGAAAACCGCGGGTCAACCTGCACTGGGCACCCGCGCCTTCGGAGTCGCCTGCTTGCCGCCGACACTCCGGCGTCCAACCGCGGTAATTCGTATTTGGGCGTCGTCATGTCAGGGGGCGCACCGTCGTCGCCGACACGGAGCCGAACTCCGCGCCAGCTGCCGCAACCCCTAGGACGCCCCTGAAGTAAGAACTTGTCTTTCGGCAGTTTCGTCGAGTTTTGTGGCAATTGTCCGATTTGGCGCACAATGCGGCCGATAGGGCGTGGCGATCCGCCGTTGCCGGGATGTCCGGCCCGCCCAATGTGCCG
>DATCDR010000035.1:0-2272 GCA_036510575.1 Acidimicrobiales bacterium
CCGCGCACTGGAAGTACAAGGAGCGTGTCAACGGCAGCAAGAGCACAGGTGGTAAGAGTGCCGTTGTAGCGACGCAGGTCGCTGATACCGAGATGGCGTGGTTGGCGCACATCTCGGACTGGCAGGCCGAGACACGCGACCCCGGCGAATTCCTCGACAATCTTCGATTCGAGATTGGCGCAAAAGAGGTCTACGTCTTCACCCCACAGGGCAAGGTCATCGGACTGCCGGCTGGCGCAACCCCCGTCGACTTCGCCTACGCGGTGCACACCGAGGTCGGCCATCGCACCATGGGCGCAAAGGTCAACGGGCGCCTGGTTCCGCTCGATTCCGAATTGCTCAGCGGCGACGCTGTCGAGGTCTTCACGTCGAAGAATCCGGACGCCGCACCCAGCCAGGACTGGCTGAACTTCGTCAAGAGCCCTCGAGCGCGAAACAAGATTCGCCAATGGTTCAAGATCGAGCGCCGCGAAGAGGCGATCGAACAGGGCAAGGATGCGATCGCGCGCGCCATGCGCAAGCAGAACCTTCCGTTGCAGAAGCTCATGAACCAGGACTCGTTCTCGGAGGTCGCGGCTCTGCTTCGCTACGACGACGTCTCCGCGCTCTACGCCGCCGTGGGTGAGGGGCATGTGTCGACCCAGTCGGTGATCGAGAAGGTGGTTGCATCCCTGCAGACGGAGGCGGAAGCAGAGGACTCCGAACTCGTCTTCACCCCGAAGTCTCGCAGTAGCAAGGAACTGCGGCACAGCGACTCCGGCGTTCTCGTTCGAGGCGCGCCCGACATCCTCGTGAAGCTCGCGAAGTGCTGCACCCCGGTCCCGGGCGACCAGATCGTCGGATTCGTTACTCGCGGTGCCGGTGTATCGGTTCATCGCGCGGACTGCCACAACGTCTCGTCGTTGCTGACCGAACCCGAGCGAATGATCGAGGTCGAGTGGGCGCCGTCATCGAAGAGTATTTTTCTCGTACAGATCCAGGTCGAAGCGCTCGACCGTTCCGGGCTCCTGTCGGACGTGACTCGAGTGCTCAGCGAGAATCACGTGAACATCCTGTCTGCGACGGTGTCGACGTCGAGCGATCGACTGGCGCTCAGCCGTTTTGTCTTCGAGATGGGCGACACGACGCACCTCGACCGCGTGCTGAATTCGGTGCGCCGTATCGACGCGGTGTACGACGTCTATCGCGTCAATTCCGGTTAGGCACGAGTGGATTCGGCGACGCAGCCCGATAACCGCTCGAGCGCGATTTTCTTGTTGGGCAGGTTGCGCTTTCGATTCATGACGCGCGCGCAGTCGAGGATGCTGCAGCCAGCGAGATCGAGGAGCTTGCGCACGACGAGCGACTCGGTGTCATCCCACAGAGCAACGAATCGAGCGAGGTCGATGGCCGTTCGCATTGGTGTCGTAACGGTGAGTCCGCCGAAGGCGGTGACGTCTTCGTGCAGCAGCACGACCTCGCGCACGGCGAGTCGCGCGTCCGGGGCCGGGCGAATCCTGGCTGTGATGTCGGCACAGACCTCGTGGCGCTGCGGCGGCTCATCGAGCGCTCCCCAGATCCACGCGGCGGAGTGCTGTTCGGCGATCAGGCGCGGCGGAAGCTGGGTGGCAAGCGCGGCGGCCCGCAACAGCGGCCCCGGCACCTGGTCGAGTGGGGCGACACAGGCGTCGACCCGGAATACCTCGCCGTCGAGCACAAGCGCGGTGAGTTCTGGTACGGGGAAATCTGCATGCGAAAGGACGGAACGAAGGCGGAGGTGCATCCGGCCACTATGACGCGCGCGATCGGCTCGCGAGGTCGGCGGCCAGAATATGTGGACGGATCGGGCGTGTGGAAACTCACGCGCTCTCCCTGCCAGCGTTACTTGATCGCGTCGAGCCAGACCTTGCGCGCGTCGAGCGCTTCCTGAGCCTTAGCGACCTTCGCTTTGTCCCCGCTGGCCTCGGCGGCGGCGAGTTCCCGCTCGAGTTTCGCGATCGCGTCATGGAGCTGCGAGGCGAGGCCTTCGCTGCGTGCCTGCTTCTCGGGGTCCGAGCGCTGCCAGTGGTCCTCATCCAGCTTGCGAACTGCGGTTTCGACCTTGCGCAGACGGTCCTCGACGACCTTGACCTTTTCCCGAGGGACCTTGCCGATCTTGTCCCAGCGACGCTGGATTGACGCGAGCGAGTCCCTCGCCTGGACTCGATCTGTCACTGTCAGCAGCTTCTCCGCCTCAGTCAGGAGCTCGAGCTTCTGTTCGAGGTTGGCCTCGAATTCAACATTGTCTTTTGCG
>DATCDR010000036.1:0-136948 GCA_036510575.1 Acidimicrobiales bacterium
GCTCGCCGCGAGCGAGGGAGATGCGGGGGTAAAATTAAACATGCCTCACCGAGAGGGACCCTTCATCCAGTCCCGGTTCGATCATCGTCAGCACCTGAGGTTCGCGTGGACCGTTCTCGGTGAATTGCCACCCGAAGAGGCGGTGCTATTCGTTGCAACCGAGATCCATGACTTCGCCGAAGCTCATGCCCCTGGGAAATACCACGAGACACTGACGCAGTACTGGGTGAGTGTCGTAGCGCACACACGATCCGCCGGAGGAGACGTGAGCGACCTCGAGGATCACCTCGAACGCTTTCCGATGCTTCTAAACAGCGGCCTCGCGCGCCAGCACTACTCCGCCACGGTCCTTGCTTCCGGGACCGCGAAGGAGACATATCTCCCACCGGATCTCGCGGCGCTTCCATAGCGCTTGGGCTCCGCAACGTCGGAGTCCTGTGACGCTACGCACCTACTTGCTTACGCGTTGCGAGATCTAATCCGCACCTCGTCGAGACGCCCCGATGGTCGGAGCCTCGGTAGCTGACAAGGCACTGCGGGACCGGAGTGAACAACGCAGCGACTCGTGTCACGAGCTCGACATGGGATCGTTCCTTTCCTAGCGGCGTTGCTAGTCGTACGCTTCGCTTACAGGGGAACAAGGAGGGGCATGATGAATTTCAGCTTTCGCAAACGCCAACCGATTCCCGAACTCCGCATCGACGAGGCAGCCCGAGCCGCCGCAGCCGATCTCGACAGATCGGATCCTCTACCAGACGCCGATGTCGAGCACCTGTCGATGGTCGATCAGCTCGCGGAGCTCCGGTTGCAAGAGGTCCGGACACTGAATCAGCAGCGCTCGAAGAACCTGGGCCAGACTTTCTGAGGCGCTCGACGGTGCTCTCTATCAGCGCCCAGCTTGCAATATCCATCCACCCTTGGTGTTGCTCAGCGACGGTAGATGTCAGATGACCGTAGGCGACCTACGAGTCGCCATAAGCGGACGACTGGGCCGACCGGAGCTGGGGCATGAAGACCGAACCAACCTGATCCGCGATTGCGACCGCTACGAGACGACGCTCCTTCGACACCGGCCAAGCCGGAGTCGGTACAAGAACGAATCCGCCGACGACCTGACCTCGCGCGTGGACAAGCAGTTCTAGTTCCTTGCCGGGAAGACCCATGTGCTCGGCACTCCAACGGACGGCGCCAAGGTACACGGACCCGTCGTGTTCAATCTGCGCCGCTCGACTTGAGGAGAGCGCTGAATCGTAGCGACAACTCCGAAGATGGAGTAACTCCACAAGTTCGTCACTTGCGTGTGCGAGGACCTGCTCGGCAGGCGCACCTGCGGCCACTAGCTCGGAGAGGCCGTAGATGGCCGCGACGTAGTCCGACTCCTCGTTAGCGACGACGCGGTGACGACGGCCTCGCGCCGCGAGCTCAGTCACAGCAATGCCGACGACAAGAAGGCTGACTGCGGTTTCGATATCGGGCCGTTGCGTCATCGAGAATCGCTCGAACGGCTTGGTGAGGAAGAAGTCGAACCAGAAGCTCGCAGAGATCGCTGCGACAAAGCCAGCGCCGCGACTTCCGTTGGCGGCAACCCCGACGACCACCGCGACAAGTATCAGCGCCGAGGCGGTACTGGCAAAGCTCGCTCGAAACGGCGCGAGCGCAGCCGCTACCCCGATTGGAAGGACCACGCCGGCGACTATCGCGACTGCGTCCCTATGTCGCTGAAGGTATCTCATATCGACCCCGCTTCGATCGTTGTCTAAGTTTCGCACGCGACGAGAACGCAGCTGCACGGCCTGACGGCGGCGGTGAAGCGGGTGCGAAAAAGTGAGCAGTGCGTTAGGCGACGGCGACACAACTGCGCATCGGGACGAGCCGGATAGCGCCTGGCGCCCTGGCAGACTTCGCGGATGATGCCTCGCCCAGTCGGATTCGACCTCGACCTGACGCTGATCGACTCTCGAGCGAGCATCTTGGAGTCGTTTCGCGCTGTCGCCAATAGCACCGGCGTCTCGCTCGACCTCGACGAGATCGAGTCGAGGATGGGCTTAAAGCTCGAGGACGAGCTCGCACACTGGTTCGACGCTCCACAGATCGCGGGTGTCGCCGCTCTCTACCGGCGTCACTACGTCGATATTGCACCTACCTCTAGCGCGGCCATGCCGGGAGCACACGAGTCACTCCTCGCGGTGAAAGAGAGCGGCGCGGAGACCGTGATCATCACCGCCAAACATGAATCCGCAGTCGGTCTATGCCTTGCGGCCACGGGTCTTTTCGCAGATCAGGTGTTCAGCCTGGCTCACGGACCCGAGAAGGCCGTCATTCTTCGGCGAATCGGAGCATCGCTCTACGTTGGCGACACGCCAGCAGACGTGCGGGCAGCGAGTGACGCGAGCGTCACTGCGGTCGGCGTCCCGACAGGTTCATTTGATGCCGCGGCGCTTGCCGACGCCGGCGCTGAGGTGATCCTCGAGTCGTTAACGGACTTTCCCGCCTGGTACATGGGCTTTCACGCCGATGTCTGAGCGGCGGCAACGAGGCGCAGCATTGGCAGTCGAGCGGGCGCGGGCTGCCGTCGACACACAGCGACGCTGCTGCTTGGCTGCTTTTGGATCTGGTGGATCCGCAACCGCCTCGCTTGAAGCGTCATCGCTCACGACGAACCCTGTCTAGGGCGAAAGTCGCTCGATCTCCCACGACGCGCTGGATCGTCGGTAGCGGATCCGATCGTGGATCCGGTCCGGCTTCTCTTCCCAGAACTCGACAACCTCAGGAGCGATCCTAAAACCGCCCCAGCGCGCGGGGCGCGGAATAGACGACTCGTCTGGGTACCGTCGTGCCGCCGCTTGCAGAGCGTCCGCCAAGGACTCACGGCTCTCAACGACGCGACTTTGATGCGACGCAATCGCGTTGTACCGCACCCCAGGCGGCCTAGAGGCCCAGTACCGGTCAGCTTCCTCGTCCGAGACGACCGACACCGATCCGGCGACCCGGACCTGACGATTGATCGGCAATAGCCAATGGAACACCGCCGCGGCCCGGGGATTGGCAACGAGCTCGGTTCCCTTGTCGCTTTCCGCGTCGGTGAAAAATGTCAGGCCATCGCGAAGCCCCCGGAGAATCACCATTCGAACCGAAGGCTGCCCGTCAGCGCTCGCGCTCGAAAGTGCCATCGCTTCTGGCATCGGCGCCGCGGCTGCGCGCGCAGCCTCAAGCCACGAAGCGAGCTGGCGGAGGGGATCGAGATCGAACTCGGGAGCATCCATGGCCCGCCATTCTGCCAGCACCGACCGCTATCAATTCGCGACACGAGCGGCACTGCTGTTAGGTCCTTCGAGCGACGGTGGACGTCAACGTCGCGGATACGCCCGACGAGATGTCTTACAGCGCGAGCGTGATTGAGTCGCTCTCCCAACCGATCGTGAGCGTCGACGCGCCCTCGAGCAGATTCGGGGCGAACTCGGAGCTACCCACCCACTCGCCGTTCTCAAGAGGCTGGTACGTCGTCTCAATCGGCTGGAACGGAGTCCCGACATCATCGGAGAGCAGAACGAACGGCTCCACTTCCCATTGGCGTGACTGCGCACGAGCGATCATGCGGCGGATTGCGGGACGTGGCCCTGGAGGAATTAGAGCATTGCCTGACATCTCCGAAGTCGACGTCGCGGTCCCAACCAGGCGCGTCACCGCGTTCGGCACCCCGTGCAGGCGCCAGATAACACGCACTCCGTCGTCGAAGAACAATACGCCTACGACGCGGAGCCCAAGCGTGGCAGAGCCGAGTGGCCGCTCGGGTCCTGAGAGGACCTTGTAGGGATATCTCAGCTCGGGCACACCACTAAGGCCAGAGGCGCCCTCGATCGAGCCTCCGCCACCGAGACGCTGCATTCGAGTCACATCGCCGCCCTGACCCTGATAGACGGTGAGTAGCTGGATGACCTGCTCACGTACCCGTTCGAGGTCCGCGCCGAGGCTCTGAAGGACCTGGGCTGCTACTCCCTCGCCCTCGCGCACGAGCCCGAGCAACATGTGTTCCGTGCCGATGTAGTTGTGGCCAAGCTGGAGCGCTTCTCGCAACGAAAGCTCGAGGACCTTCTTCGCGCGCGGCGTAAATGGCGGTGCACCGATCGGCACCTTGCCCGCGGGCCCGATCGTCTCCTCGACTTTCTCTCGGACCGCCTCCAAAGAGATGTGAAGTGCCTCGAGCGCCTTTGCGCCCAGCCCGTCGCCTTCATGGATGAGTCCCAGGAGAATGTGCTCGGTGCCGATGAAGCTGTGATTGAGTAGGCGCGCCTCTTCTTGAGCAAGCACCAGCACTCGCCTTGCACGATCGGTGAATCGCTCGAACACGACCGGAGTCTACGAGCACGCGCCGCATAAAAAGCCCGCGCCCTTGGGCCGACGGTCCCTTCTCGGCATGTGCGACATCCGTCGGCGAGAAGGGATCCGCACCGACGAGAGTCGTGATCGAACGACCGCGCACTCCTGAGATGGCCCGGTCGTGGTTGTCCGCGGTTAGCGTCGGTTACGAGTCAAGGAAGTCGACGCACACGATCGTCCGTAATAAGCCGTCGTCGTAACGGCGAGCTAGCCGCAAGCAACCGGGTCGCTCTACTAGACCGCCGATACGACGAGGAGGATCAACGAGTCGTGCCGATTCAACGTTTAAGTCATGTCGTCTTGTGGGTGTCGAACGCAGGCAGGACGGCATCGTTCTATGAGGAGATCCTCGATTTTCGCGTAGTCGCGTCGACCCGCGGGGGCCGTTCGATTTTCATGCAGGCACCTGGCTCTTCTAACGACCACGATCTTGGCCTGTTCGAGATCGGCGACGGCGCCGCGCCATCGACCGCGGGACGCCAGACCGTCGGCATGTACCACATCGCATGGGAGGTCGATTCGTTGCAGGAGCTCGGCCGGATCGGCCAGGCTCTCGCCGATCAGGGCGCACTGGTCGGCGCCACCAATCACGGAACCGCGAAGTCGCTCTACGCCCAAGATCCCGATGGCCTCGAGTTCGAGGTCCAGTGGCTCCTGCCGGCCGCCTCCATCACAGCGGAGGACCGGGCGATCCAAGGGCTGCCGCTCAACCTGGTTAGTGAGATCGAACGCTTCGGGGCAACGACCCAAGGGGGCGTCGGCGTATCGCATTGAGCAATAAGGGCGGTGTCAGTCGTGCTTGTAGTCATTCTGGCAACCAGCGAGACCAACCGAGGACTTCGGGACGCCGTGCTCGACACTACCTATCGCATCGCGTCGCGAGTTCAGCCAATTAGTCCACTCCATGACCAGTGCGGAACGTCGAAACCGATCGGAACGTCATCGGCGGAGCGTTGATGACTGGTGAATGACGTCGTCGTGGCCCACACGAAGTAGTCGCAAAGGACCTGACGAACCTGGGCGTCCTCGGCGAGCCCGATATCGCTCAGCGCCTGATCGAAGCAGAGGATCGCTCGCTGGTCCATCTCCTCATGCCGGCCCTCGCCGCTGTGCAGCTTCACCACAAAGGTTTCATCGCCGTAGGCCTCGCTGTACCTAGCCGGTCCACCGAGCGCCTCGGCCAAACACGCTGCGAGCCGCTCAGTGTGCTCGGGATGGAAGCCATGGACTGAACGCGTGGCTAACCATCTCATCGTCTAAGACCCGGGCGTGCCAAGCGGCCGCCAGCCGGATTAGACCCTCGTCGCCACCCACAGCCTCGTACACGCTTCGCATACGGCCACGATCGCATATGCACTTGGCTCCAACAAGCCACGACAGACGCTCGTTCAGCTCAAATGCGTTAGTGCCGTTTACGGCTTTCAAAATGTCGGATCCCCTCCGCGTGACGCGCGCCGCGGACGCGTAAGGTGAGCATGTGCCCAAGGTCTACGTGAACGGCTCGCTCGTCGATGAAGATGCAGCGACGATCTCGGTCTTCGACCATGGCCTTGTCGTCGGTGACGGGGTCTTCGAGACGATCCTGCTCCACCGCGGGCGCCCGTTTGCGCTTCGACGACATCTCGACCGGCTCGCCAGATCAGCCGGTGGACTCGGCATCGACTGCCCGGCGCGCGACGTCGTGGAGCGAGCAGTGAAGATGACGATCGAGGCCTCCGGCGAAGAGTCGGGCCGGATTCGCATCACCTTGACCGCTGGGCGTGGACCACTTGGCTCCGGGCGGCTGGGCGAGGCGCCGACGCTGATAGCCGCGATCGGAGACCTCGGTGAGGTGCACGAGGTCAGCGCTGTAGCGACGGTCCCCTATCGTCGAAACGAGTTCGGCGCACTTACCGGATTGAAGACGACCTCATACGCGGAGAACGCGCTCGCACTGGCGAAAGCCGAGGAGGTGGACGCCGACGAAGCGATCTTGGCCAACACCGCAGGCATGCTCTGCGAAGGAACGGGGTCAAACGTGTTCGTCGTCCTCGATGGCGAGATTCTCACTCCTCCGCTCTCATCGGGCTGCCTGGCCGGCATCACCCGCGACCTCATCCTCGAGGCAGGAATCGGCCGCGAGGCTAATATCGCCCTCGAGGACTTCAGCGCTGACCGGCTCGACGAGGCATTCCTCACTTCGAGTATCCGAGGCGTCCAGGCGATCGCCGCCATTGATGGAGCAGCCACCCAGAGTGCCCCAGGGCCCATCACCACGAAGGCGGCTGAGCTCTACAACACACTCCTCGAGACGACCTCCGAGCCCTAGGAGCGCTTCTCTTCGCCACTAGGACCGACGCGACCGCATTCGGGCAACGACCTCGACGACGTGATCGATGCTCGCGCCGTCAACTTGCACAACTACCGATTCGATGCTGATCGGAATTGCTGTGTTCTCGCCCACGACCGGGACCACATTCGCACCGCTATTTACGCCGGGATCCACCTTATCGACGCGCGTAAGAACCAGGTCACAAGCCATGGCGAGCTCTGGAGAGATGCGGTCGACTATGACTCCGACCGCAAGTGCTTCCCTCTCGCTGGGCCGAGGCTCGTTATAGGCGTCGCGAACGAAAAACTCGCCTCCGCCCGCGCTCACCGGCCCGTCGAGAGTTAATGAAGCCGCGACCTCTACGGCCTCCAAAAGACGTAAGGAGTCCGCTGCTTGGTCGCTCTCGAAGAGCAGCGCGACTCTTGCCGGTGCCATAAGGGCAAGTGTCGTTGCTGACTTGGCCACTATCGCGGGGTTGCGCCCGGACTCGAGGGAGACGACCGCGCCGAGCACGAGGTCATTTACGGCAGCTATCCCCGCCAGGACGGTGACGGGCTCTACGGCGTTGATCCTCGAGGTAGCAACGAAGAGGGCGCCCACTCCTGCACTTGAGATCCGGGATGCAAGCGTCGAAATCGAGCCGGGATCGATGCCGTCGGTTCCAAGTGAGCTCGTGATCAGAACACCTAGCGAGAAGCTCTGCATCATCTTGTTGTAGCTCGGTGAGCGACCTAGCGCGACATGACGCGCCAACAACGCCGATAATGGAGAGATGCCGGAATCTCCAAACTCTGCGCGCCCAAGTGCGAGCGGCTCCTTCATCAAGGACCCGCTCACTGGCCACATGGCGGAGGTTCGTGCGATCCAGCCCTACCAGGCGCTCAAGGTCTACCGCTGCCCGGGGTGCAACCACGAGATTCCAACGGCTACCTTCCACTACGTGATCGTCCCGCTCGCGGACTCGAGTGAACGACGACACTGGCACCGCGGATGTTTCGAACATCGGGGCACGCGTCGACCCGGCAGGTGAGGTCTCGGCGCTGGACGATAAGATGTGCCTGATGAGAAGCGAAATCACGATGAGTCTGCTCGAAATGGGCGTCAATTATGCTTAGCGCAGCGGCCGCCACGAAGAGTGTCTCTGGCGGCGAGCTCATCTTCGCGTTCGCGCTTTTGTCGCTCTTCGCCCTGCTCGGCTACCGGATTTCGGAGATCCACCGGGTACTTCGGGGTGTCACCCCGTGGCGGTTCCCGTCATTTGTGTGGGCGGCGATCTGTTTCGCATTCCCACTTATCGGCCTGGTAGTCGAGCTCTTTGCGGAAGTCACCACGAAGCCTCGCCTTCCGAGCTCGCTCACTCGCCTGGCGTTTCGCGACCCTGCCACTCGCCAAGGCGCCAATGCCAGAATTCCAGGAGTCGCAATAGCACCCACGGTGGCGGCGCCGGTTGGACCACCAGCGGGAATCGATGTCGAGCCGATTTATCGGGGACCGGCGCTTCCAAAGGACGACGCGGGGCGCACAGCACTGTTCGGCTGGTACGCGGATCCGCTGCGGCGCCACGAGCTTCGCTACTTCGACGGCCGAAGATGGGCGGATTTCGTCGCTGACGCCGGCGTGCGGTCGTCTGACCCCCTCGACAACAAGTAGCACGCTGCGCCGAGGCAGCGGCGGTGTGATTCGCTGGCGAGTCCGACAAACCTCGGAAGCTGAGCTGCACGTCGAACGACGAAATACGGCTGCGCCTAGATGTCCTTTTCCGGTAGTGCCTCGACGTTCACATCTTTGAACGTGACGACACGGACCGACGAGACGAAGCGCGCCGGCCGGTACATGTCCCAGACCCAGGCGTCGCCGAGCTCAACTTCGAAGTGCGTCGCCCCCTCGTTCTCGTGCGGCGTAACAGTCACATCGTTGGCGAGATAGAAGCGCCGCTCGGTTTCAACGACGTAGCGGAACATCGGGAGCACGGCTCGGTACTCCTGATACAGAGCGAGCTCGATCTCTGCCTCAAACTGGTCGAGGTCCTCTTCCGCGCTCACCCTCGCCTCCTTGTGGGATCGGCTACTGCCAAACCTACGACGACAGCTCCTCGGCGTCCAACAGGGCCAAGCCGCGAGAAACTCAGCGAGGGACCCGTCGTTCCTTGATCTTCGCCGCGCGTCCGACCCGGTCACGTAGGTAGTAGAGCTTGGCGCGCCGGACGTCGCCAAGCGTGACGACCTCGATCTTCTGGATAATCGGCGAGTGCACGGGGAAGGTCCGCTCAACACCAACACCGAAACTCACCTTCCGAACCGAGAAGGTCTCGCGCGCGCCAGATCCCTGACGGCGGATCACAGCACCCTGGAATATCTGCACGCGCTCCCGGGTACCTTCGACGACTCGAACGTGCACCTTCAAGGTGTCTCCGGGACGAAAGTCTGGGATGTCGTCACGCAGATACGCACGGTCGACGATGTCGGTGGGGTTCATTGCTGGTCACGCTCCTCAGACGACGCGGCGTCACGGGTGAAATCATCGCCCGGCTCTAAACCGGCCGCGCTAGCAGGAAGAGGATAGCCGTGGTTTACGAGGGCCCGCACCTCGGCCGCCTTGAGCCCGCCGCGAGCAGCTATCAGATCCGGACGGATTCGGAGCGTTTTGTCGAGTGAAGCCGCATATCGCCAGGCCGCGACCTTGGCGTGGTCGCCAGATCGGAGCACGTCAGGGACGCTGCGTTCCCGAAAGACCGCTGGACGCGTGTAGTGGGGGTATTCGAGAAGTCCCTCGGAGAAGCTCTCCTCCCCCGAGGACTCGTCGTTCCCGAGCACACCTGGAATGAGGCGGCAGACCGACTCCACGACAACAAGCGCGGCGAGCTCGCCACCAGCGAGGACATAGTCGCCGATCGAAATCTCGCCGTCACACAGCTCGTCGATGACGCGCTGATCGATGCCTTCGTAGCGACCGCATAGCAGCGAGAATCCGCTTCGAGCAGCGAGCTCCTCGGCGACTCGTTGCGAGAACGGACGCCCAGACGGGCTCATCGCATAGATCGGACGGGGCGGGTCTGCTCGCTCCACCGCGGCAAAGACCGGCTCCGGTGCAAGCACCATGCCGGCACCACCGCCGAATGGCGAGTCGTCGACGCTCCGGCGGGCATCGTCGGCACCGTCTCGCAGGTTGAAGCAGGAGAGCTCGAGCAGCCCCTGGCGCCTGGCGCGGCCAAGGAGCGTCTCGTTGAGATAATGCTCGAGGAGGTCGGGAAAGATCGAGAACAGGCCGATCCGGAGCGCGGGAGTCGACACTTTCACTCAAAGAGCCCGTCGGGGACGGCGACGAAGATCGTCCGATCATCGGTGCGAACGACGAAGCGCAACGGCACCAAGGCTCCTCCGGGCAGGACGAGCAGGTCGCTTGCAGGGTTGGCCTCGACGGCGCGCACCGCGCCGCGATCCACGCCGGCCTGGTCGACGACATGCTTGCCGATCAGCTCGTGTACGTAGAGCGCGTCATCGTCGTCACTCGCCGGCTCAGCGAGCAACGTCACTCCCCGTAGCAAGTCAGCATCTTCCCTCGAAGCGACTCCCGAGAAGACAACCAGATGGCGTGTCTGGAACGGGCGAGATGCCACGACCTCGAGCACATCGGGAATGCGCCGCTGCCCAGAGACCTTCGTATGCAGCATCGATCCTGGGTCCAGACGATCGCTGCGGTTCGACACGAGGTTGACGACCACCTCGCCGCGTAGTCCGTGAGGTCGAATGATCTGACCGACCTCGAGCAGCGTCATCGCAGGGGTGCGAAGCAGGTACGGCCGAGGTGCTCAGTCGACGATGTCGACACTCGCGTCGGTTCCGTCCTTCGCCGCTGCAGCCCGGACGAGCGAGCGAAGCGCCTGCGCGACCCTGCCACGCTTGCCGATGATGCGTCCCATGTCGCCGGGAGCAACGTGCAACGAGAGACGCACGCCGGCGCGGTCGCTCGCCACGTCAACGACGACCGCTTCAGGATCGTCAACAATCGAACGCGCGACGTGCTCGGCTACCGCTTTGGCGGCGCCGCCATCGAGGCGATTGGCCGAGGCCGAGGCGCTCTCGCCAGTGCCGACTACCTCGACCTCCCCCTCGTCATCGTCGTCGGCGTCGTCTTCATCGCCGTCCTCGGCCTCATCATCTAGCTCGTCGACAAGGTCGTCTTCAAACTCGTCGTCCTCCTCGTTCGAGAACGATGGGCTTTCAAATGCCGGGGTGATGTCGCTCATTTGCTCTTCGCGACAGCCTGGGCCGCGCTCTTGGCATCGGAGAACGCACTAAGCGCACCGGAGATCTCGAGGAGCTTCTTCACGGTCTCAGTCGGCTGCGCGCCCTTAGAGAGCCAGGCGACTGCCTTGTCGTTGTCGATCTTGACCACTGAGGGCTCCGCGCGAGGCGCGTAAGTTCCCACGATTTCAATGAAACGACCGTCTCTCGGGCTGTGGCTGTCCGCCGCCACAATTCTGTACGTCGGCTGCTTCTTCTTTCCCATCCGCATCAGGCGGAGCTTTACTGCCACGACGGTCCTTCGCTTTCTTCCGGTAGTCGATTCATTTAGCGAGAGCTCTTGGCCGAGGGGGTGACCCTTCCGCCCTTCTGCTTTCCCCGTGATTTTCCGACGCGAGCGAGGTTCTTCACGAGCCCCGACTGCCGCATCAGCTTCTGCATCTCCTTGAACTGCCTAAGCAGGTTGTTCACGTCGGAGGTGGTCGTCCCACTCCCATTTGCAATCCGTTGCCTACGCGATCCATTGATGAGATCCGGGTCATCGCGCTCACCTGGTGTCATCGACCGGATGATGGCTTCGACTCGATTTACGTCCCGATCATCGATCGAGGCGTTGCGCAGCTCTTTTGGTAGTCCGGGAAGCATACCCACGATGTTCTGCAGAGGCCCCATTTTCCTGATCTGCTGGATCTGCTCGTGGAAATCCCAGAGGTTGAAACGACCCGAACGCAGTCGCGACATCGCCTCGTCAGCGAGATCCTCGTCGTAGTCGCGTTCGGCCCGCTCGATCAAAGTAAGGACGTCACCCATGCCGAGGATGCGACTGGCCATGCGGTCGGGATGGAACACCTCGAAGTCGTCGAGGCGCTCTCCAGTCGATGCAAATGCGATCGGGCGCTCGACGTCGTGCTTCACCGAGAGCGCAGCGCCGCCTCTCGCGTCACCGTCGACCTTGGTGATGATTACGCCGTCAAGGGCCAGGCGGTCGTGGAACGCCCGCGCGGTCCGGACTGCGTCTTGGCCGGTCATCGCGTCGATGACGAGGAAGGTGTAGTCGGGCTTGGTGGCAGCTGACACAGCTGCCACCTCGCTCATAAGCTCCTCGTCGATCGCGAGGCGACCAGCGGTGTCGAGAATCACCACGTCCCTGCCAACGCGAATGGCCTCCGCAACGCCGTGGCGCGCTACCGCAACCGGGTCGGTCGCCTCGGAGAAGACCGCGGCGCCGACCTCTCGACCGAGTACGCGGAGCTGTTCGACCGCGGCCGGACGCTGCAGGTCGGCGCCGACGAGAAGTGGATGTCGTCCCTGCTGGCGAAACCATCGGGCGAGCTTGGCTGCGGCCGTGGTCTTTCCAGATCCCTGGAGGCCGGCGAGCAGCACGACCGTCGGCGGCTTGGATGCGTACGCGATCCGAAGCGGCGCGCCGCCAAGCGTCTCGGTCAGCTCCTCGTTGACGACCTTGATGACCTGCTGCGCCGGCGTCAGGCTCTTAGAGAGCTCGGCTCCCGAGCACCGCAGTCGGATCCGCTCGACCAGGTCACGGACGACCTCGAGCGCGACGTCAGCCTCAAGGAGTGCGACGCGGATCTCGCGGAGAACCTCCGTAACCTCGGCATCACCGAGTCGGCCACGGCCGCGAAGGCGCGTGAAAATGTCGTCGAAGCGATCGCTCAGAGTGTCGAACATTGGTACCTGAGGTTACCTGCCAGTCACTACCTTCTCAGCGAGCTACCTCTGAACAGCTCCGACAGATGCCAAGCGACCATGCGGCTCCTCAAGTCTCACCCTCGAATGGTCAGTGGATTCCATCCGACGCCGAACACCACGAGCTAGCCGGGCATCCCCGGCAGACAGGTCTTCGCGGAGCAGAATCGTTTTATGCAGGGCGCCCTCGTAGTAAACGGAACACGGACAACAGCGACGACGGCCGCTGTCGCTGACCTCATCTCGTCGGGAGCCTCGTTCTGGCTCGATCTCGACGGCGTAGACGACGAAACCGAGAATCTGCTCGCCAACACGTTCCACTTCCACGCCTTGGCCGTCGAGGACGTCCAGCACTTCGGACAGCGTCCGAAGATCGACGAGTTCGACGACTTCACCTACTTCGTCGTGCACGGCGCCGTCGCGGGCAGTGCAGACACGATCGAAATGCATATCTTCTTCATGCCGAACTGCCTTGTGACGGTTCATCGAGGCGAGTGCGCCCCACTTGCTGCCGTCTACCGGCGCATCGAACAACACCACGCGATCGAGGATGCCACCAAAGAGTTGGCGTTGCTGTACCTGATCGTCGACGGCTTGGTGGACTCGTTCTTCCCGGTGCTCAGCCAATTCGACGATCAGATAGACGAGCTCGAGGATGCAATTCTGAAACAGCCGACCGAAGCACAGCTTGGGCAGCTGTTCGATATGAAACGGGCGCTGATCACGATGCGCAAGGTCGTCACGCCCCAACGCGACATGTTCGCCTCATTGTCGTCCGGCGTCGTACAGCTGCCTGGGCTGACCGACGAGGGTGCGCGTTACTTCCGCGACCTATACGACCACCTGATCCGGATCGCCGATGTCGTGGACGGGTACCGAGATCTGCTCTCGGGTGTGATGGACACCCACGTCTCGACGGTGTCGAATCGGTTGAACGAGGTGATGAAACAGTTGACCATCATCGCGACGATCTTCTTGCCGCTTAGCTACCTCACCGGATTCTTCGGCCAGAACTTCTCGCTGCTCGTCGGCCACATCACGGGACGGGTGCCCTTCTTCGTATTCGGGCTCGGTTTAGAAATAACCGCGGCTCTGATACTCCTGTACTTCTTCCGAAAGCGCGGCTGGCTCGGTGGGCCTACGTCGTAAGACGTTGGCGCAATCAGCGCGGTGACCCAGGGGAGGTCAACTCCCGATCGGATGCGATGAGATCAGGGGTGCTCGTCGAGCGCCATGTCGACCGACAGCCATAAGCGTCGTCGCCCCTTCGCATTCTCTCGAACCTCACTTCCCGAGCCCGACGGACGCGAGGTGCTTGCTGACGCCTCAGTTAGCGCAGCGCGTCGAGGTAGACTCGTCGTAGCGCAGTCACCAGATCGGCCGCGCCGCAAGAGTGCATCGCGAGCTAGGTAGTGGGCGACAGATCATGTCGCTGCGGCCCCGTCGGACCCGAGCCACGGCCCGGATCGCGCGCGATCCGGGCCGATTCGACTCTCGGACCTAATACTTCAGCAGCTGGACATTTGCCCAGTCGTACTTCCCAAATGGGCTGGGAGCGAGATTAAGCACCCTCTTCGACTGATGGACGAACGCCCAGGCCTCACTACGCGGTCTTGGCGCTTCGGCGACGCCCAGTCGCTTGAGCGTCTGGCCTCCCACCGTACTGATCGGCGAAACGCGTGACCATGGACTTTCGCCACCGAGTGTTGTGGTCGACAAGACGTTTTCGATCACGGGTGGCCAATGCCATGAATAGCTCGTCGTGGTGCTGCAACAAGCCTTGAGCTGTCGGATCCGTAGATAGCGACTGGTCGAGGGAGAGCGAGCGATAGACATCAGCCATTCCCCAGTAACGCTTGACCTCATTGACGATAAGGGTCAATGGGGACAGGTCAAAGATGGCGAATTGCAGCGATCTCGCGGCGTCGAGCGTGCCATGGACGTCTTCGGCGACGAGGGTGTCGATCGCTCGACTGGCGATCGCCTTCAAATCAACCATCTCATCTTGGTCCGGCCATCGGATGGTAAGCAGAATCTCGCGCTCAAGCAGCGTCCGCATCAGGTACACCTGCGACATCTCGTGTGGATCGAGCTCGGAAACGAAGTAGCCACGATGGGTGTCGTAGGTCAGCAACCTCTCCGATACGAGCATCTTCATAGCCTCGCGAGTGGGTGCCCTGCTCACACCCAAGCGCTGTGCCCACTCTTCCTGGCGGACGTGCTCGCCAGCAGCGAGAGCTCCATGAGATATGGCGTGCCGAACCGCCGTAGCGACCCGCTCAGCGGTATTGGCAGTCTTGATCAGCGTCCTGGATTCAGCCATTGCTGGCGCGCTCCTAGTCGTCGCGGGCGAGTGAGCCCACGCTTCGGCGATTGAGGATACAGCGCACTACCAGCGCCAATAACTGGCGCCACTTGCTAACCTACCGACGGACTACGAAACACTTGGGGGGGCCTCCGGACAAGCTGTCGCTGCGCCCGGAGGAAAGGCGTGTAGCCAGTAAGCGGAGGCGATGCAGCTATGCAGATCATGGCGATGACCCAGACGGATCGAGATGTCATGGAGGTCCGCGAATACGAACTTCCTCCGGTGCCCATCGACGGGGCGATTCTGAAAATGGAGGCGGCAGGAGTCTGCGGCAGCGACGTGAGTGCGTTCGCGCAGGCTCGCTCCCCTCGAATCCTCGGGCACGAGAATGTGGGCCGCATTTACCAAATCGGAGAGGGGGCCCGGCGGTTGTGGGGCTTGGAGGAAGGTGACCGCGTTGCGCTCGAAGAGTACCTGGCGTGCCATCAGTGCGAGTGGTGTCATCTTGGCGAGTATCGACACTGTCTCTACACCGACCCTCGCTACAACAAGGACTTTCTCCGTTACGGCTCTACAGCGACCGAACGCGCCCCGAGCCTTTGGGGCGGCTTCAGCCAGTACCTGTACATGCCCCACTCAGCGGTATGGCACCGCGTGCCAGAGAACGTCCCCATCGCCGAAGCGTCGCTGCACATCGCACTCGGTAACGGCGTGCAGTGGGCCTGCGTCGCTGGAGCCGTGAAGTCAGGATCCACAGTACTCATCCAGGGCCCTGGTCAGATGGGAACCGCCTGCGTCGTCGCATCGAAGAACGCCGGTGCGGACCTGATCATCGTGAGCGGTCTGGCGAGCGACATCGATCGCTTCGAGATCTGCAAGCAACTTGGCGCCGACGTCGTTATCAATGTCGAGGGTGAGGACGTGCGTGAGCGAGTAATGGAGCTCACCGGCGGTAGCGGCGTGGATTCAGTCATCGACACCACCTCGCATGAGGCGGGGACGGAGCCGACCCTGATTGGGATCGACGTGCTGCGGCGACGCGCAGGCACGCTTGTCGTCCAGGGAGGGTACAACTTCGAGAACTTTCCGATGACGGACCTATCCCAGAAGGACATCTCGCTACGCCAGGCACGCGGTCACAGCTGGCATTCGGTAGAACGCGGGTTGCAGATGATCGCGACCCACCGGTACCCGCTCCATCTGATGCACACCCACGACTTCAGCCTGCAAGAGGCAGACGTAGCGGTACGCGCCACCGGCGGGCAACTTGTTGCGGGATCCCGAGCATTACACGTGTCGGTGTTGCCGTGGTCGTAGCGAATGGCATGTTGTAGAGCCAAAAGCAACGGCTCTAAGAAACATGGTGCCAAACTCGAAGTGGCGCCAATTAGAACGCAATCACGAGACGGACGAGATTCGGATCCGATCCTGCGTTGTCACGGCGGGGGCTCCCGCTGACGATCGAATTGTTCGACGACGCCATCATCGAGAGGAGCACCACTGGCCGCAGAAGTGTCCGGACTGAGCGCGCTGCCGCTAGAGCAGCTGCTCGTACGCGCGGGTGAAGAGGACGACGGCAAACGACGTTCGTTGACAGGAGGAACATGACTCGGTACCAGGTTGCAATAGTGGGTGGCGGACCCGTCGGGATCGCACTGGCAGTGGAACTCGGCCAGCGCGGTGTCACCTGCGCGCTCGTCGAGCGCCACCGCGACGTTGGTAGGATCCCGAAGGGTCAGAATCTGCAGCACCGGACGCTCGAGCACTTCTACTTCTGGCACTGCGTCGACGAGCTGCGAGCCGCCCGCCTCATGCCGAAGGACCACCCGATCGCGGGGGCGAGCGCCTACGGCAGCTTGTCGAGTGACTACCTGCACCTCGGGCGTCCGATGCGCGACACCAGGCTCGGCGAGTTCAGCATCAACGACTTCTTTTTCGAGCTAAACGAGCGGCTCCCGCAGTACCGGACCGAGGAGGTGCTCCGCGCTCGGGCGGCCCAGCTGCCAAGTGTGACGGTCATGTTCGAAAACACCGCGAAGTCGATCGAGCCCGAGGCCGATGGTGTGCGCGTGAACGTCAGCTCGGAGATCTGGCCATATGAAGATCTCGTCATCGAGGCGGACTACGTCGTCGGCTGTGACGGCGCACGCTCGCTTGTTCGGACCGCACTCGGCATCGAACGACACGGCACCGACCTCGGCGACCGTATGGTGTTGGCGGTCTTCTCCTCAGCAGAGCTTTACGAGAAGCTCGAGCGATTCGGACCGCGCTCCACCTACCGGGTCGTCAACCCCGCGAAGAACGGCGCATGGCAGTTTTTCGGCGTCGTCGAGGTGGGCAAGACGTGGTTCTACCACGGACCGGTGAAGCCCGACACCACCCCACAAGAGGTCGACTACATCAAGTCGGAGATGGAAGAGGCCGCAGGCTTCCCCTTCGAGGTGGAGTTCGAGCACATCGGGTTTTGGAATCTGAAAATCGAGGTAGCCGACACCTACGGCGAAGATCGTGTGTGGATAGCGGGTGACGCAGCGCACCTGCACCCGCCCTACGGCGGGCAGGGCTTGAACAACGGCCTCGAGGACGTCACCAATCTGGGTTGGAAACTCGACGCAGTGATCAAGGGGTGGGGCGGGCCAAACCTCCTCGAGTCCTACACCGAGGAGCGCCAGCCTGTGTTCTCCCAGATCGGTGAGGACATGATCGCTGGTGGGATACTTCGAGAGCGCGAGTGGCTCAAGTTGCACAGCCCCGAGCGCGACCTGGCCGACTTCGAAAAGGCATGGGACGACCTCGATCGCACCCAGACACCGTTCGAGTTTGAGCCGAACTTCGAGGGCTCGTCGATAGTCGTCGGCTCCGCACCCGGTGCAAAGCCTGGCATTCACTCCGAGCGCGCCTTCGCCGCTCGACCCGGACACCACCTCGCGCCACAGGTCCTCTCTTCTGGTCGGAACGTCTATGAGGAGTTGGGAGTCGGCTTCACGCTGCTGGCCTTCGGCGCCGACGACGACAGCGTCACGCTTATCGAGCAGTCGGCAGCCGAGGCGGCCGTTCCGTTGAAAACCGTGCGGGACGACCAAGCTGACGGAAGAGCGAAGTTCGAGTCCAAGTTGGTCCTAGTTCGTCCGGACCAGTTCGTCGCCTGGGCGAACGATCGCTGCGAGAGTCCGGATGCGGCCAAGGTCCTGCTCGAGCAGGTGACCGGACATTAGCTACGCCGGGCGAGAACCGCGGACTGACGAGAGAGAAATCGCCAGGGCGCAATCTCTCGTCCGGCACCATTTAACCTGCCAATCTCGCCTGGGGCGGCCAATTGCCGCCGCAGACGGTCGCGTGGCAAGAACTCTCGATGGCCCGCCCTGGCACAGATAGCTATGCGAATCGGCCGCGGCGAATCCGCCGAGAAGTTTGTCCGGATGCGGTGTTCGCTACCACGTGCTGGACCACCTCGAAGGTCTGCGGAGGTGCCGCCGTCGGAACGATGAGTGCCTCGTCGGCGAGTCCTGCGAGATCTCGATCTGCGCGGTGAAGGCCAAGGACGCGCGCGCCTTGGTTTCTCGCATCGCTCACGCGATCGAGGAGATGTTCGCTCGCGTTGTTCGGCGCGATGACCAAGACCGTGTCGCCTCGTCGGACTGCCGCGAGCCGGTCCATAGTGATCGAGAGGTGTGTCCTCGCCCCCGCCGGAGCTGCCCACCTGATCCACGTCGGCATGAGGTCAGGTCGACCGGCCGAGCGAGCCTGATCGGCGAGGTGCGCGACGAAGTGCCATGGTTCGAATTCGGGGGTCCCAACAACTAGCAGCGAGTCGTTCCGACCGGAATCGTCTGTGCCGAGGGCGGCAGCAAACTCTCTAGAGGCCTCGTCCAGACGAAGGTCCCGCAAGAGCCCGCGAAACCTGTGAATCTGATGGTTCTCCATCGAGTCGCTCCTATTGAACCGTGAGGCTATAGGTCCACGTGCCGGTGTCGCCGTAGGCATCGTTGTCGGTACCCGACACGGTGTAGGTACCCGGTGCCAACGTGCCACCTGTCGTGATCGTGCCGATGGAGGAGACACCCAGGCTCGCGTTCGGCATCGTGGTCACAAAGCTCACTGAGCCGTTCTGGCCACTCGTAGCGAGCTGGTCTGTGAACGTGGCTGAGCTCGCCGCTGAGACGGTGTTCGAAGTCGGTACGTCTTGTGTGACCGAGACGGCACTGACCGTGAGGGTGAAGCTCCACGTACCGACCTCGAGCGAGGTATCAGAGTCGGTGCCCGACACGGCGTAATTCCCTGCCGGCAAGGTACCTGTGGTCGTGACCACACCCGAGCTGGATACGTTCAGGTAGGCGTTCGACGTCAATCTGACGAACGTGACGGTCTCCGGATCGTCGGTCGCTAGCTGGGCGGTGAAGGCCGCTGAGCCAGTCGTCGAAACGGTGCCGGTGGTCGGCGCGCCTTGATCAATGGCTGGCCCATGGACGGTGAGGGTGTAGCTCCACGTGCCGGTGTCACCGTAGGGATCGCCGTCGGTGCCCGACACCGTATAGCTCCCTGCCGCCAAGGCGCCGGTGGTCGCGATCGCGCCCGAGGACGACACGCCGAGCGACGCGTTCGGTAACGTCGTGACGAAGCTCACCGGCCCGTTCTGCCCGCTCGTGGCGATTTGGTCCGTGAAGCCGGCCGAGTTCGTCGTCGAGACGCTGCCGGCAGTCGGCGCATCCTGGGCGATCGCCACTGCGGTAACCGTGAGGGTGTAGCTCCACGTGCCGGTGTCGCCATAAGCATCGCTGTCAGTGCCCGACACCGTGTAGCTCCCTGCCGCCAAGGCGCCGGTGGTCGCGATCGCGCCCGAGGAAGAGACGCTGAGATGCGTATTCGACACCGTGGTCACGTAACTCACCGCTCCGGTGGAATCGTTGGTCGCGAGCTGGGCAATGAAGCCGGCCGAGTTCGTCGTCGAGACGCTGCCGGTGATCGGCGCATCCTGGCCGATCGCCACGGCAGTGACCGTGAGGGTGTAACTCCAGGTCCCGGTTCCGTTATAGGCGTCGGAGTCGGAGCCCGACACGGTGTAGGTCCCAGCCGCCAAGATGCCAGTTGTGGCGATCGCGCCCGAGGAGGAGACATGCAAGTGGGCATTTGGCGCCGTGGTCACGAAGGTCGCCGCGCCGTTGGGATCGTTCGTCGCGAGCTGCGCAGTGAAGGCGCCCGAGTTCGTCGTCGAGACGCTGCCGGTGGTCGGCGCGTCCTGATCGATAGTGATGAAGCTGACCGTGAGCGTGAAGCTCCACGTGCCGGTGTCGCCGTAGGCATCGCTGTCGGTGCCCGACACGGTGTAACTTCCCTGCCCCAGGACTCCGGTCGTCGTGATCGCGCCCGAGGAGGAGACGGCGAGATTCGCGTTCGGCGATGTCGTGACGAACGTGACCGATCCGTTCTGGCCACTTGTCACGAGCTGGGAGGTGAAGTTCGGCGAAAACAACTGCCAGAACAGACCCCAGGACTGTGATGCCCCATACGGTGCGCTCTGGCTGATCGCGACGGCGGTGACCGTGAGGGTGTAGCTCCACGTGCCGCTGTCGCCGTAGGCATCGCTGTCGGTGCCCGACACCGTGTAGGTCCCCGCGTCCAAGAGGCCACCGGCGGTCGTGACCGCGCCGGCGGCAGAGACAAGAAGGTGCGAGTTCGGCGATGTCGTGACGAAGCTCGCCGCGCCGTTCTGGCCGCTCGTCGCGAGCTGGACAGTGAAGCCGGCCGAGTTAGTCGTCGAGACGCTGCCCGTGGTCGGGGCACCTTGGCCGATGGCGACGGCACTGACGGTAAGGGTGTAGCTCCACGTACCGCTGTCGCCGTAGGCATCGCTGTCGGTGCCCGACACCGTGTAGCTCCCTGCGTCCAAGATGCCACCGGCGGTCGTGATCGCGCCTGAAGGTGAGACGACGAGATGCGCATTCGGCGACGTGGTGATGGAGGTGACCGATCCGTTCTGTCCAGTCGTCGCCAGCTGAGCGGTAAATCCGGTCGAGTTAGTTGTCGAGACAGTTCCCGTGGTCGGAGCACCTTGGCTGATCACTACGGCCTGGACGGTGAGCGTGTACGTCCACGCGCCGCTGTCACCGTAGGCATCGCTGTCGGTGCCTGACACTGGGTAGGTGCCCGCCGCCAAGGTGCCGGCAGTCGTGATCGCGCCCGAGGAGGAGACGACGAGATGGGCGTTCGCCGATGTTGTGACGAATGTCACCGCTCCGTTCTGGCCGCTCGTCGCCAGCTGGTCGGTGAAGCCGGCCGAGTTCGTCGTTGTTGCCGTGCGGGTCGTCGGCGCAGATTGGCCGATCGCGACGGCGCTTACCGTGAGCGTGTACGTCCACGTGCCACTGTCGCCATATGCATCGCCGTCGGTGCCCGACACTGTGTAGCTACCTGCCGCCAAGATGCCGCCCGCAGTCGTGATCGCCCCAGCAGAGGAGACGACGAGATAAGCGTTCGCCGACGTGGTTACGAAGCTCACCGCACCGTTCTGACCGCTCGTCGCCAGCTGGTCGGTGAAGCCGGCCGAGTTCGTCGTCGTTACGTTGCCGGTCGTCGGCGCAGATTGGCCGATGGCGACGGCACTGACGGTGAGGGTGTAGCTCCACGTGCCGGTGTCGCTGTAAGCATCGCTGTCGGTGCCCGACACCGTGTAGCTCCCTGCCACAAGGGTCCCACTGGTCGTAATCGCCCCGGAGGAGGAGATATTCAGGTGCGTGTTCGCCGATGTGGTGACGAAGCTCACCGCACCGTTCTGACCGCTCGTCGCGAGCTGGTCGGTGAAGCCGGCCGAGTTCGTCGTCGTGGCATTACCGGTCGTAGGTGCAGATTGACCGATCGCGACGGCGCTAACCGTGAGCGTGTAGCTCCACGTGCCGCTGTCGCCATAGGCATCGGAATCATTGCCCGACGCCGTGTAGCTACCCGCTGCCAAGGTCCCGGTGGTCGTGATCGCCCCCGAGGAGGAGACGCTCACGCCGGCGTTCGTCGACGTGGTGAGGAAGCTCACCGCTCCGTTCTGGCCGCTCGTCGCCAGCTGGTCGGTGAAGCCGGCCGAGTTCGTCGTCGTTGCGTTGCCGGTCGTCGGCCCAGATTGGCCGATCGCGACGGCGCTTACCGTGAGCGTGTAGGTCCACGTGCCGCTGTCGCCATATGCATCGCTGTCGGTGCCCGTCACGTTGTAGCTGGCGGTCGCCATAAGGCCGGTGGTCGTGATCACGCCCGAGGAGGAGACGGCGACGCTCAAGTTCGGCGAGGTCGTGACGAAGCTCTCCGCTCCGTTCTGGCCGCTCGTCGCCAGCTGGTCGGAAAAGCCGGCCGAGTCCGTCGTCGAGACGCTGCCGGTGGTTGGAGTGTCCTGTCCAATCGCGACGGCATCGATCTTGAGTGTGTAGCTCCACGTGCCGCTGTCGCCGTACGCGTCGCTGTCAGTGCCCGACACGGTGAAGGTACCCGCCGCCAAAGTGCCGGTGGTCGTGACCTCACCCGAAGAGGAAACACTCATATCGGAGTTTGGCATCGTGGTGACGAAGCTCACCGCTCCGTTCTGGCCGCTCGTCGCCAGCTGGTCGGTGAAGCTCGCCGATTTGGTGGTCGAGACCCTCCCCGTGTCCGGTGAACCCTGGCCGATCGCGCCGGCAGCCACGGCGAGGGTGTAGCTCCACGTGCCGCTATCACCATCGGCGTCGCTGTCGGTGCCCGAGACCGCGTAGCTCCCTGCCGCCAAGGTGCCCGAGGTCGTGATCACACCCGAGGAGGAGATAGTTAGATGGCCGTTTGCCGAGGTGGTGACGAAGCTGACCGTCCCGTTCTGGCCGCTCGTCGCCAGCTGGTCGGTGAAGCTCGCCGACTTGGTCGTCGAGACGCTGCCGGTGGTCGGTGAACCCTGGTCGATGGCGACAGCAGTGACCGTGAGGGCGTAGCTCCACGTGCCTGTCGCGCCCGACGCGTTGCTGTCGGTTCCCGACACCGCGTAGCTCCCTGCCGCCAAGGTGCCAGAGGTCGTGACGACGCCTGAGGAGGAGACACTCATATGGGCGTCTGCCGACGTGGTGACGACGTGCACCGCTCCGTTCTGGCCGCTCGTCGCCAGCTGGTCGGTGAAGCTCGCCGACTTGGTCGTCGAGACGCTGCCGGTGGTCGGCGCGCTCTGAGTGATCACCTCGATATCGACTGTCGCATCGGCGTTGCTGCTTGAGCCGGAGTGATAGTTGCCGTCGCCGCCGTAGGTGGCTACCGCGGAGTAAGTCCCCGCGCCAACGTCATCTATCGAACAGGTATAGGTAGCCGTCGACCCGTCACCCCCGACTGCGACGGAGGAACACGTCGAAGCGGCGCCATCCGGGGACCGCACTTGCCATGTGACGGACCCGGTTGGTCTCGGTGCCGCAGTCGGACCCGAGACCGACGCGGTGAAGACGAGGGTCCCTCCGGCAACCACGGCGTTGCTGACGACGTCGACTGTTGGGTCGCCAGCGCGAACGATCACAGTCTGCTCAGACTGAGGTGCGGTTTCGTAGAGGGTGTTCCCGGACTGGTTCGCGTCGATGATGCAAGTGCCTGAGCTGAGGAAGGACACAGCCGAACCCGAGATCGAACACGTCGAAGCAGTCCGAGCCGGAATGCTGAAGACGACCGCGTTTCCCGAAGCTCCGCCAGTGGCTCTCGGGAGGTAGGTCTCCCCGACATCAGAACCCGAGCTGGTCGACGTGAACGTGATGTTCTGTGAACCCTTTGCCACCGCCAGATGTGCGACTCGGGAAAGAGCGGGCACCTGAGCGGCGGAAACCGAGTTTGTCGTCGCCTCGCTGGCCGGTAGCGCGTTCGCCGCGAGGGCGCTCGCACCAATAGCTGTTGCCATTAGAGCCGTCCGTGAGCCGACCGAAGCGGCCTGCCCGAGATGCTCGAGCTGACTGACCACCGGGGCGTCAACGAGCCAAGAGATCGGACCGATCGCGCGTCGAAGGCGACCGATGGAGATGTTGAGGAACGCCCTCACGATCACGGGATCGAATTGCGTGCCCGCGCAGCGAGTGAGTTCTTGTCGCGCCCAAGACGGACTTGCCGGCCGCTTGTACGCGCGCGCCGCGGTCATCACCTCGAAGGAGTCGGCCACGGCGACGATGCGTGCGCCGAGCGAGATCTCCTCGCCAGCCAGACCGTAGGGATATCCCGTTCCATCATGCTTCTCATGGTGTTGGGCAACCGTGAGGCTCCACTCGCCGAGCCACGAACTGAGTGGGGCGATCAGCCGTGCACCTTCTAGCGGGTGACTCTTCAGCTCCTCCCAGTCGGCAGCTGACAGCTTCTCGGTCTTGTTCAAGACCTCTGCGTGAACCGTGAGCTTGCCAATGTCGTGCAACAAAGCGGACCATCGCAGTCGATCCCTGTCGGCCGATGAAAGCTCGAGCTCCTCAGCGATCATGTCCGTGATCGCCCGCACGCGCTCGGAGTGGCCGCGGGTCTGCCGGTCGTGGGCGCTAAGTGCGCCGGCCAAGGCAAGGATCTCTGCGGCTGCCTCCGTCGGCTCCTCGGCGGCAAGCTGCCCGACGTCGAGACGACGTTCGAGGTCCTTCGTCGTTCCGGAACGAAGGGCCACCCCCAGTCGAGACGGAGCCTTATCGGGAAAGAGCATCGTCATCTTCAAGAGCGCTGCAAGGGGGAGAAATCTCCGTGCCGCTCGCTCGGTTCCATAAAGTGCGAGTGTCGAGGCGCCAAGCACGGCGGCCCACCAGAAGATCGTGCGGGTCACACCGACCGGATGTGGAAGCGACGTCGCGACGATTGACGCGACGCCTACCGACACGGCGATCGGGGCCAGGAAGATCACCGTCGAGAGCACTCGGGCAAGGACGGGTCGCCCTCGCCACCGTGCTCCTTCCGCGGCTGTACTCTCAGCGGCCGTGTTCTGAGCGCGCCGGGGCCACTTCATCCCAATAGCATTACGACCGGAATCGACCTGAGTTGAGCAAACCGGCGCGAGTCAAGCGCCGCGAATCGGCTGCTCAAGGCTCTAGTTCAGCTGCTGGATCTGCGATGCGAAGGCCCAGCCGGCCCGGGTCGATCCGCGAGTGAACTCAACGTTCGGTCGAGCGGAACCAATCGGTGGCGTTCGACCTTTAAAGACAGCAGTACGGCTTCCGACGTAGGGTCACGCAATCTGGCACGCGAAGTTCGCTCTCGAATCAGAGATCGGAGCGACGTGCGCGGCAACTAGGCCGGAGCAGTCAGCTCCTGGGCGACGCTGTACCCCCCGTCGCGCGGGTGCGCGATCGCCACTCTTCGGCGTCACTCATCGTCGCAAACGGGCCGACGATGGACTGCGGCGCCACGTTGGCGGGACCTTGGAGCACGACGACGGACATGTGACGTAGCGCACGACGGCTCCATCAGGAAACGGCTCCCAGTCGATCCGGCACCACCGCCGAGGTCTCGGCGGAACAAGCCCCGTCCACCGCCAACAGAACGACCGCGCGAGCTGCACCTGGCTCGCCGCCGTGGAAGTTCCGCTCAGGACGGGCGAAAGCCAAATCCCGGAGTGGACCAGATCGGCGGTGGCCGCGTGGGCGCGGTACGACGATCTCGTCGATCACTCCATTTCGAAAGGCAACCTCTGCAGAGAACGCGCGGCCTCGCTCGAATCCGACGACAGCCAAGCTGCTGAAGTAGCGCCCAGAGCACCGAATCGGCGAGCGTGAAGCAAGCGGGCCGTACCGCTGAGACGGACCTCGACGTCGCCCGATCACCTTGGGTTCGGTAACTAGGTTACTAGTATGCTAAAACTTCTTGGAGTGCCCGGCGAGCTGAAGCAGTTCAACGTATATCTACCGGTCGACCTCATCCGGGACCTGAAGCATCACGCCATAGACACAGAGAAATCGCTGTCGGCCCTCGTCGCCGAAGCGGTGCGCGCCTACCTCGAGCATTCCCGACCGAAACCATCGAGTCGAAAGGAGACCTGAAATGACAACCCAAGGCATCGACGCCGTGTTCCTGGAGAGCCACAACTGCGGCAAATCGGCGAAGTTCTTCCAGGCGCTCGGATTCGAACTGGAGTTCGAGACCGGCCACGCCTCAGGGTCAACTTCAAACGGCGATGGGCCCTACGTCTTCATCGCCGAGGTTCCAGAAGACCAGGCGCCCCAAATGCAGCTCGTGTTGAAACTGGCGGATGCGGACTCCTTCTAGCCCGACCCCTGCATCGAGGTTGTCTCATCTTTCAAAGAGAGTCACTACGGATCCCAGGAGATGACCGTCCGGGATCCCGACGGTCGAATCTGGAACCTCCAGGCCCCGAGCCAAGCCTGAGCCCGAGCACGACATCAAGAGAGGATGCAAGTGACCGAAGCGCAACCTCCCACGCCGGACAGCACCGCGGTACGCGTCGCGTTGTGGCGCGCGCTCCACATCGAGCTCGATCCGTTGCCACACGTGCTCGAAGACGAGATCGGCCTCCGGCTCGCCGCGCCTGCGGAAGGCTGGCGAGAGCGAGGTGACATGGACCCTGCCGTCACGAGCGGATTCCGAGCATCCATCGTCGTCCGAGCTCGATTCGTAGAGGATCTCGTGGCCGACCAAGCGAGCCGCGGCGTCAGGCAATACGTCATCTTGGGAGCCGGTCTCGACACCTTCGCCGAGCGCAAACCTGAGCTCACCTCGTCACTGCACGTCTTCGAGGTCGACCCACCAGGCCCACAGGCGTGGAAGCGCCAACGTCTCATTGAGCTCGGCTTCGGCGTGCCCGAGTGGCTGCACCTCGTGCCCGTCGACTTCGAGTCGAGCGACGGCTGGGAGCAACTCACAGCTGCCGGCTTCGACGCGAACCAGCCTGCCGTCGTGGCCTCCACAGGAGTCACCATGTACGTAACCAAGGAAGCCACGGCGGCGACGCTCCGTCGAGTCGCAGCACTCGCGCCAGGATCCACGCTCGCGATGACGTTCCTGATTCCGCCACAGCTGCTCGAGGCTCCCGATCGGTCCGTAATTCAGACGACTGAGAAAAATGCGCGAGCGTCCGGCACGCCGTTCATCAGCTTCTTTAGCCCAGAGGAGATTCTCGCTCTCGCTCACGAAGCCGGATTTCGTGAGGTGCGGGCGCTTGCGACCACCGAGGTCGCCGAGCGGTATCTCGCGAAACAGCCAGACGCCCCCCGACCGCCTGGAGGCGAATCGCTTCTGATCGCAACGACGTAGGCCCGAAGCTCGACGGCATTAGGCGACACCGACGCGCGCCCGGGCGATCCCTCGTCGTGCAAACATTGCCCAGTGACTCATCGTCCGGCGATCGTGGCGCATCGCGGCGCCTCCGCTGTCCGACCTGAGAACACGATGGCGGCGTTCGAGCACGCAATCGCCCTCGGCACCGACGCGATCGAATTCGACGTACACGCCACCGCAGACGGCGCCCTGATAGTTGTCCACGACGACATGCTCGACCGCACGACAACCGGCACCGGCCCGCCGTTCGCGCGCGACCTCGCCTACGTCAGGTCGCTCGACGCGGGATCGTGGTTCGACGATCGCTACGCCTCCGAGCTGGTCCCAACCCTCGACGAGGTTCTGAGCCTGGCTGACGTCGAGTTCGAATTGGAGCTGAAGGCATCCGGCTTGCAGTACCTCTCCGACGTCCTCCAGACGGTGCGTGCCCACGGGGCGCTCGAACGCACCGAGTTCACCTCGTGGAACCTCCCGATGCTCCTCGCGCTAAAGAACACCTCGCCAGCGGCACGCGTTGGCCTGTTCTCACAACGCCGAGGAGGGTGGATGACTGATGCGGTCTATGAACGCTCGGTGACGGCTCCGCTCCCGTTCGGGCGATTCGATGTGGTCCACGCATTCGCCGGGACCATCACCGAGTCCTTGGTCGATCGCGTCCATGCCCTCGGCCTTGTCGCGACCGCTAACGACGCCGCGGACGCCGCGGAGATCAGCGGCGCGTTGCGATCTGGCACCGACCGGATCTCCTCGAGTGACATCGAGCTCATCCGATCACTCGTCGATCGTGCGGTCTGATCAGCGGATCGTCCCCGGAGGTTGCCCGCGCCAACCAATCGCCGTCGAAACGAACTTTGAGACTTGAACGGCGGAGCAAAGGAGCGACGCGACAGCGCCGTCGCACGAGATGCGGAGCATCGTTATCTCATGTGTCGGAGTACGGTCGAGTGGTCGACTACACAAAGACCCGAGGAGACACCACGTGGACCTGCCACAAGAGTTGATCGCACTCCTTCGCGAACCAAGCCTCTGCTTTGTCGCGACCACGATGCATGACGGCTCACCCCAGCTCACCGAGACATGGGTCGACACCGATGGTGAATGCGTCATCATCAACACTGTTCAGGGAAACCAGAAGATGAAAAACATCGAGCGAGATCCGCGTGTCGCTGTGAACATCTGCGACCCTGCCAATCCATCTCGGTACTTCGAAGTCCGCGGGCTTGTCGTGAGCGCTACGACCGAGGGCGGGGAAGAACACATCGAGGAGCTGGCCCAGAAGTACCTCGGCCCCTACCCCTGGTACGGAGGTCGTGACCAGGTGCGGCTGATCGTGAGAATCAGCGCGGAGAAGGTTCACTCGATGGGCTGACGCGCTCTCAAGCGAGAGCTCGGGAGAAGATCGCGTCGACGAATTCGCCGGGCTCGAACACCACCAGGTCGGCGACGCCCTCACCAAGGCCGACGAGCTTGATCGGCAACCCGAGCTCGGCACGGATCGCCAATACGATGCCACCCTTGGCGCTGCCATCGAGCTTGGTGAGCACCACGCCGGTGACACCTACCGCGTCTTTGAACTCTCGCGCCTGTGTCAGCCCGTTCTGGCCGGTCGTCGCGTCGATCACGAGCAGCACCTCGCTCACGTGACCTGGAGGTCGGTCAGCAACGCGACGAACCTTTCGAAGCTCCTCCATCAGGTTCGTCTTCGTGTGCAGTCGACCAGCGGTGTCGGCCAGCACGAGATCGGCGCCGACGGCGTTTGCGTGGGCGATGCCGTCGAAGATGACCGACGATGGATCCGCGCCGTCCGCTCCCTGGACGATCTCCGTATTCGTTCGCTTGGCCCACACGTCGAGCTGTTCACCAGCCGCTGCCCGGAACGTGTCGCCCGCGGCGAGAACCACCGTCCGACCTGCCGTCGTCTCGCGATAGGCGAGCTTGCCGATAGTCGTCGTCTTGCCGACGCCGTTTACGCCGACGAACAGCCACACCGAGAGCTCCGGACCGATCGCGAGCGCGGCGTCGTCGCCGTCGAATAGCTCGAGGATCGAAGCTTTGAGTGACGAGAGGACGGCGTCTGGATCACCTGAGGAGCCACGAAATGTCGCCCGGAGCGGATCAAGGAGCGAGTTCGTCGTCGCGAGACCGACATCGGCGAGGATGAGCGCCTCCTCGAGCTCATCGAAAAGCTCTGCATCGACGCGGCCACGACCTCGTACCGCGGCGAAGCTTGCGGCAAGTGCTTGACGCGCGCGACCGAGCCGATCGCCAAGGCGTGGCGGAGCCGCGACCACGAACTCGGCGGGCACTTCGTCACTGCTCGGAGAAGGTGGTGGTGATTCAATCGCGACGGAGCTTTCAGGCGCTACCGCGACGGTCGGGGAGGCAGGGGGACTCTCGGGAGCTATCTCAGTTGCGCCGTCGGTCTCGACGCTTCGCCGCGACCGGCGCAACGTCGATGTGCGAACCACGAGCATCGTCCCCGCGGCGATCACGACGAGGGCGATCAGCACGATGGCGAGAATCACGTAGGCACTCCTGGTCGGGTGTCCGGCCCGACGCGATCGCCATCGGCGGGCATAGACCCGAATGAAGCGTCGACGTGGGCGAGTACCCCGGAGGCACGGCTGCTCGTCGCACGAAGTCGCTCCGAGACGACCTTCGACGCTCCGCCTGGCTGCATGGAGATCCCGTACAGGGCGTCGGCGACCTCCATCGTGCGCTTCTGGTGGCTCACGATGATCAGCTGTGCTTCGTCCCTGAAATCATCGACGAGCGCCAAGAATCGCTGCAGGTTGGCGTCGTCGAGCGCCGCCTCGACCTCGTCCATCAAGTAGAAGGGCGACGGGCGACTGCGGAAGACCGCAAACAAAAACGCCATCGCCACAAGGCTTCGCTCACCGCCAGAAAGCAACGAGAGGCGGCGGACGTTTCGACCGGCGGGGCGCGCTTCGATCTCGACCCCGGTCTCGAGGAGATCGTCGGCATTCGTGAGCGTTAGCCCTCCTGAACCTCCTGGGAACAGCGTCTCGATCAGGCGCTCGAAGTTCAACGCGACATCCGCGAAGGCAGCCGTGAAGACCGACACGATCTCTTGGTCGACGGCGCGGATCACCTGGTTCAACTCGCGACGAGACGACCGGATGTCCTCAAGCTGACTTTCTAGAAACGTGTTCCGCTCGGTCAGCACCTCGAGCTCTTCTTGCGCGAGGAGGTTCACGGGACCGAGCTCGCGGAGCTCCCGCTCTACCTGGCGTCGCCTCGCGGCGGCGTCCATGCCGAATGGCAGCTCCGGCTCCGGGGCCGCCAGGAGTTCTTCTGGCGTGAGGTCGAGCTCGTGGCGAAGCGCCTCGACAGCAGCCTCACTTCGTACCCGGGCCTCGGTCTGGTCTATTTCGAGTCGCTGGCGTCGCTCGGCCAGCAGCGCGTGCTCACGCTCGACACGATCCTTCTCGGCGCGAAGCTCGGTCAAAGCAGCGACATTGGCGTTTAGTCGCTGCTGACGACGAAGCTGCTCGCCTGAGAGCTCGCTCCGCTCGGCGACGAGGCGTTCTGCGATATTGGCGAGCATCCCTTGAAGCCGCTCCAGCACGGCTATCTCCTCGGCGAACGCAGTTCCGCGCGACGTCGCTTCAGCAAATGCCGCTTCGCGCGACGCGAGTTCGCTACGGAGCTCAATTTCTCGGGCGACAAGTAGCGTCCTGCGCTCGGCGAGCGTCGCGGCCGCGACATCAACATCTCGGCGTCGCTCGTGGAGTTCCCGGGCGCGCTCGTCGAACTCGCGCCGAAGCTGTTCGCTGCGTTCGCTTCGAGAGAGCTCGGCGAGCTCCTCCTCGGCGACTTCAACGAGTGCGATTTCGGCAGCCGCGAGCTCACGGGCGATCAGCTCCACCTCGGCGGTTGCGGCTCGAGCCTCGCCGCGGGCGATCGCGAGCTCGTTTCCGATCACGCGAAGCGCCGCTGCGAGCTCGGTGAGACGCTGCTCGGACGTGGCAAGGCGCGCAGGGATCGGACGGAGGACGTCCTCTTTCCCGACTCGCTCGGCAGAGAAGCCGCGTTCGACCGAGGTGGCCTCGACGAGACGGGCCTCGGCTGCGTCTTGTCGTTCGATCGCCGAGGCGAGCTGAGCCCGCGCCGCGTCCAAGGCTGCGGTGGTCGCGCCACTACGAGCCGCACCGATCCGCCATCCACCAGGCCCGAGACGGTCGCCGTCAAGCGTGACGACGGTGACGTCGGATGACTGCTCTATTACCGACAAGGCCTGGTCCAGACCGCCTCGAACGAGCACCACTCCATCAAGGAGCTGGTCGAGAAGCCGGTCGACGTCGGCACCCGTGCCTCGAACCGCATTACGGAGAAGCTCGCCTCCCTGAACCGCTCGACGCGTCGGCGAACTCGAACGCGGTGCAACAAGCAGCGAGGCCGAGCGCCCGATCGCCCGAAGGTGGGCGATGGCAGCACGTGCGTCAGAGATGCCCGCGACCACGACGGCTGAGAGGGCGTGCTCGGCGGCTGCCTCGAATGCGAGTGCGATCTCCTCGTCCACCTCGACGAGCTCGAGCAGCGTTCCAAGGACGCCCTGCATGCCGAAGAGCTGCTCGACGCCGGCCTCGGCGCGGATGCCTGCCAGCGCATCGAGGAAGGCGTCGACTCGCGACGAAAGGCCATGGCGTACTTCGGAGGCGGCAGCAACCGCCCGCTCGGCCGCCATTCGGGCAGCCGCGGCCTCGGACTCGCTTGCAGCCGCAACTGCGACTGCCGCGTCGGCGGCGTCGCGGCTCGCTCGCAGCTCGGCCACCTCGACTTCAGTGCTGGCGAGTTGAGTCGAGAGATCCTCGACACGCTGCTCGAGCAGCGCGACGCGCCCGGCAACCTGCGCGAGATGACCTCGACGACTCTCTACGAGCACGCGCTTTTGCTCAACCAGGCCTCGGGCGTCGGCGGCTCGACGTGTCACGTCACTTGGCTCACCAAGCTCGGAGGCATCGACATCGTCTCCTCGCGAAGCGACGAGCTCGCTCTCGGCACTCGCGAGATCGCGTCGCGCCGCCTCTCCGTCGGCCTCTTCACTAGATAGGTGTTCGATGTCGGCGATCGTGCGCGAGAGCGAACCCCGAAGTCCGGCGAGGCCCGTCGCGTCGTCGAGTGCAGCGAGCAGTGCCGACCTCGAATGCGACCGCTCCTCAGCGAGCGCGCTCAGCCCCTTCGCCCGTTCGAGTAGCTGTGAGAGCCGCGACAACGGATTTGCAAGCTCTGCTGGAGGATCGATGGCGACTTGAGTCTCCGCAGCGGCGATGCGGCCCTCGGCGAGGTCAAGCGCCTCTGTCGTCGCGGTCGTGGCCTCGATGAGGCGGAGCGCCTGATCTTGGAGCGACGCCTGAGTCGCCCGCAGGTTGCGAAGCTCCCTCGCGGCGATAAACCGGCGGAGTCGGTCGAGCTCCGAAGTCAGCTCTGCGTGCCGGTTCGAGGAGGCAGCTTGGCGCTCGAGAGGACGGAGCTGGCGACGGACCTCGCGCAACATGTCCTGGACTCGGACGAGACCCTGTTCCGTCGCATCGAGGCGCCGGACAGCACGCTCGCGTCGCCGTCGGAACTTCAAAACCCCGGCTGCCTCTTCGATAACCGCCCGACGCTCCTCGGGACTCGCCGACAAGATCGTGTCGAGTTGACCCTGGGAGATAATCACGTGCTGGGTCCGACCGACGCCGGAGTCAGACAGCAACTCTTGGATATCGAGCAATCGACATGCGACGCCGTTCAGCTCGTACTCACTGTCGCCCGAGCGAAAAAGCGTGCGGCGGATCATCACCTCGGAGAACTCGATCGGCAGCCGGCGATCGGAGTTGTCGATCGTGAGCGTCACCTCGGCACGTCCTAGCGCGGCGCGTTTTTGCGTGCCGACGAAGATGACGTCGTCCATCTTGGCCGATCGCACGACTCGCGGTCCTTGTGCACCGAGCACCCACGCAACCGCATCGACGACGTTCGATTTGCCGGAGCCGTTCGGGCCGACGACAACGGTGACACCAGGCTCGAGCTCGATAGTGGTCGGATCGGCGAAGGACTTGAAGCCCTTCATCGTCAGCGAGCGCAGATGCATCAAGTCGACGTTATACGGAGTGCGCCGACCTCACGGGGATTGAGCCCACACCTGGGATTGTGCTGCGTCTGACCCGCCGTGAGGTGGGTAACCACTCCAGCACCGACGGCTTCGAACGTCGCCGAGACGTGCTCAACTTCGCCAGTGGCATCGGCGACTGCCCGCTAGCGCTGGCAGCGAGGACAGAAGTAGGTGGAGCGGCCGACGACCTTCGAACGCACGATCAGGCGGCCACAGATCGGACACGGCAGCCCCGCTCGATCGTAGGTGGCATGACTCTCCTGATAGTTGCCGAGACCCCCCATCAGGTCGCGGTAGCGAGCGTCTTTCAGCGAAGATCCATTCGCCGCGATCGCGGCGCGAAGAACCGTCCCGACTGCTCCCGCGAGCCGGACCACGTCGGCGTTCTTCAAGGTCTCGGTGCGCCGAAGCGGCGAGAGCTTTGCGGCGAAGCAGATCTCATCGGCATAGATGTTGCCGATGCCGCACACCTGGTGTTGATCGAGCAGGAACGCCTTCAGCGCGACCTTTCGACCGTGCAGGAGGCCACGAAGCTCGGCTGGCTCAAAGCCATCGACTATGGGATCGGCGCCGAGAGCGGCCAGTACCTTCGGCACGCGGCGCTCGTCGAGGTCATCGGTGACGAAGAGCTCTCCGAAAGTTCGCGGGTCAACAAATCGAAGCTCGCGGCCATTCGAGAGGCCGAGGCGCACGTGGGTGTGGGCGACGGTCGCTTCGTCGGCTTCGACGACAAGGAGCTGGCCTGACATCCGTAGGTGGATCACGAGCACAGCGCCGTCGTCGAGATCGACGAGTAGGTACTTGCCTCGTCGGCGAGCGGTGTAAAGCGTGCGTCCGGTCAGGTCGGCTACAAACTCTGCGATCGGCTGACGACGGATCGTCCTTCGCCCGGTGACTTCGACACGATCCACCCGCTGGCCGATTGCGACGCTCTCGAGCCCCGCTCGAACCGTCTCGACCTCAGGGAGCTCAGGCACCGTCTCGGGCTCGGCCCGCGTCATCGAGCGACCGATATGACGCGAGCGCCGCGATCGCGGCGTGGCGCTCCGCCTCTTTCTTCGAGCGGCCTTCGCCCTCACCGCGCACAGCTCCGAGCTCAACAAGGGCGCAGAAGACCTTCGCGTGCTCTGGTCCGTGGTCGCTTAGTCGGTACGCGGGTGCCTCCAGGCCAAGTTGGGACGCAAGCTCTTGGAGGACGTTCTTCGGATCACCGAGCACCGAGCGCGTCGCCTCCTCCTCGATGGACTCGCCAAGGTGCTCGAGCACGAAGCTCTCAGCGGCGCGTAGACCACCGGAGAGAAAGACTGCCCCGATGACCGCCTCGAGGCAGTCGGCGAGTAGCGAGGGCTTCTCACGTCCGCCGGAGTTCTCCTCGCCCCTACCAAGCAGCAGCGCCGCACCGAGCCCGAGCTCGCGTGCGACGACCGCGAGCGTCGCGCTCGAGACAACCGTGGCCTTGATACGAGCGAGGTCACCCTCTCGAAGATCGGGGAACATGCCGAAGAGATGCGCGGTTACGACGAGGCCGAGGACGGCGTCGCCCAGAAACTCCAGCCGCTCGTTCGGCTCCTCACCTGAGGACTCGGCGCAGTACGAGCGGTGGACGAGCGCAAGTCGTATGAGGCCGGGGGCGACCCCTATGCCAAGCCGCTCGGCAAGGGCGTCCGGCGAGACCGAGGGACCGCTCGAAATCAAGCTTGTTAGATCTTCGCGGTGACGTAGTCGACCGCGTCCCTGACGGTGCGCAGATCCTCGAGGTCGTCGTCGTCGATACGAAAGCCGGCGACCTGGTCTCGAAGTGACTCCTCGAGTGCTTCGACGAGCTCGATCAGCGCGAGCGAGTCGGCGTTCAAGTCGTCGGCGAACGAGGCGGACTCAGCGATCTCGCCCGGCTCGATCTCGAGGATCTCCGCGAGCTGGTTCCGCACGAGCTCGAGCACGTCACCTCTGGTGTTGATCGATCCACTACCCGGCTCTGCAGCCACCTGTTCCTCCACGTTTTTGCCGGACACCACCGCAACGACACCTCTGAGAGCCCGCATGGTCGCGAACTCATCGAGCAAGCCGCGGGGGTGCTCGAACTAGCTGGTGAGAAGCCTATCGGCTGATGGCGGTTCGGATGTGGCCCACGAGATCGCCCTCGGCCATGTCGTGTGCGACCTGGACTGCATTCGTGATCGCACGAGCCGATGAGCTGCCGTGACTGATGATGCAGACGCCGTCGACGCCGAGCAGCATCGCGCCGCCGGTTGCCTCCGGGTCGACGTTCGCGGCGTAGGGCAAGAGCGCCGGGATCAAGACGTCGCCAGCGCTCTTGGTCTCTGGCGTGGAGCTGATTGCCGACATCAAAATGCCCATGAAGGCGCTGAGCGCACCCTCGAGTGCCTTTAGCGCCACGTTGCCGGTAAAGCCATCCGTCACAATGATGTCGGCTTGACCAGTGAGAAGGTCGCGACCTTCGACGTTACCGATGAATCGCACGCCGATCCCTTGAGCGAATATCGCGTGCGTCTCTTTGATGAGCGGGTTGCCCTTCGAGGACTCTTCGCCGATCGACAGCAGTGCGACCGAAGGATCTGGATTCCCGTAGCGCTGGCGCATGTAGACAGCAGCCATCTGCGCGAACTGAACGAGCCACTCCGGCTGACACTCCGCGTTCGCTCCAGCGTCGATCAGTACGGTCGGCGTCCCGCCGGGTACTGGAAGCGGGGTCGCGATCGCCGGGCGCGCCACGCCAGTAATGCGACCCATCCGAAGAAGCGCCGAGGCCATCGTCGCGCCGGTATTGCCTGCAGAGACCATCGCCGAGGCACGACCGTCTCGCACCGCCTCAGCTGCGCGCACGAGCGTCGAATCCTTCTTCGAACGCACCGAGCGGGCGGCGTCCTCGTCCATCCCGATGACCTCGTTTGCCTCGATGATCTCGAGATCTCCGGTGTCGCCGAGTGAGCCGTCGGTCGGACCCACGAGCACCACAGGCACGCCTGCAGCGCGCGCCGCGAGCGCTCCGAGCACGATCTCGCCGGGGGCCTTGTCGCCCCCGAGTGCGTCAACTGCGACCGGAAGTGTCAGTTGATCTCAATCGCCTGGCGACCCTTGTACCAGCCGCAGTTCGGACAGACGATGTGGGGGAGCTTGGCGTGCTGACACTGCGGGCAAGTAGAAAGGCCTGGAGCCTTGAGGACCCATGCCGACGCTCGACGGCTCCTACTCTTTGCCTTCGAGGTCTTCTTCTTTGGGACTGCCATCGGATTTCCTACTCGCTCTGGTTAAAGCCCGTCTCCGAGCTGCCTTCTGCCTCATTTGACAACGCCCGGAGTGCATCCCACCGCGGATCGGTCGGCGCATCACACGAGCACTGCTCGAGGTTTCGATTCACACCGCACTCAGGACAGAGTCCGGCGCAGTCAGCACGACACAACGGTGCCAACGGCAGGTCGAGAATACACGCGTCGCGCACCACCGGCGCGAGGTCGAGCAGATCGCCGTGCAGCGGGTAGGTCGTTTCGATGTCTCCGTCCTCGCAGCAGAGCTCACAGACCTCGTCCTCGACGACGCCTACCGCCGGCTCGAGGCAGCGTCGGCACGTCCCCTCCCACGGCGTGAAGACATTCCCGGAGACGAGAATTCCTGGATAAACCGCCTCGAGCATGCCGTCGAAGATCACGCTCGCACCGTCTGGCACCCGCGACGTGCTCACCTCGAGGTCGGGGAGCTGACCCTCGATTCGAATGGCTCGATGCGATCCGGGCTGACGCAGCAGCGCTGCAACCTCAACGACGAAGGCCCGTTCGGATCCTCTTGGAAGTCGGTTCACTGATCCTGGTCAAAGGGGGAGAATTCGCCCGCCGCGGTCGCCTCCGCTTCAGTTGGCTCCGCGCTCGGAACGGCCGGCGCGCCGGTAAGACGCTCTCTCCCCGCCTGGACGGTCCGGATCGTGCGATCCAGCACGATCTCGAACGAGGCGAGCTTGCGGTCGACGTAGTCCTCAGCTTCGTGACGGATCCGACGAGCTTCGGCCTCCGCGTCAAGGATCATGCGTTCGGCCTCGCTCTTAGCCTGGCGCGCGACCTCGGTTCGACTAACGAGGTGCGCGGCTTGTGCCTTCGCCGCTTCGAGCAGCTGGGAAGCTTCATAGTCGGCCCTGCTCTTTAGCTCATCGAAGTCCTGCAGCATCCGACGCGACCGCGCGAGCTCGCCTGGCAGCGCGGAACGGGCAGCGTCGATCAACACGATCAGTTCGTCGCGCGGCACGATCGCAGAGGAGCTGAGCGGCATCGACTTCGCGCTCTCGACCATCACGATCAACTCATTCAGCACCAGCTCGATGTCGATCTCACCGGTGGCCGGATCGCGCCACGGCACCGATACTTCGTCGTGCGCCTCTGCGTCACTCACGGAATCGCTCCTTGATCGCGCTCGCCACGACGTGCGGCACGAAGTGGCTGACATCACCGCCATAAGTAGCTACTTCTCGGACGAGCCGGCTCGACACAAAGGAGTAGGTCGCACTTGTCGGGACGAATAGTGTCTCGATCCCCGAGAGCTGCCGGTTCATCTGGGCCATCTGCAGTTCGAACTCGAAGTCCGAGACCACCCGGAGTCCGCGGATGATGACGTCGGCACCGACGAGCGCGGCGACCTCGACGACGAGCGTCGACATCGAGACCACCTCGACGTTTCCGAACTCCGAGCAGACATCCTTGATCAGGGCCTCTCGCTCATCAGAGGCGAACAACGGGTCGGTCTTTTGTGGATTACGCAGCATCGCGACGACCACATGGTCGAAAAGCTTGTGCGCGCGCTCGACCACCTCGAAGTGTCCGTTGTGGAACGGGTCGAAAGACCCAGGAAATATCGCGGTCGTCATCAGAGCATCTCAACCCGGTCATGCTGACGTCGTGCCATGGTCACGAGGGTAGTGCCGTAACGATACGTTCGATGTAGTGAGAAGCGCTCGGGGAGGGTGATCTCCCGATTCGACTCGATCACGACGAATTCCGCAGGCACGATCGAAAGCAGTGTGGGCCACTCCTCGAAGCCGTATGGCGGGTCGAGAAAGATCACGTCGAAGGTCTCTCGCCCCGAGCGGCACCACGACACCGCCTCAGCGCGCACCACGCGACACGTCGCCTCCTCGGCGAGATGGGTCGACTCGAGATTCGCCTGGATGGCCAACACCGCTGCGCGATCGGAGTCGACGAGCACCACCGAGGAGGCACCTCTACTTGCAGCCTCGATCCCGAGCGCTCCCGAGCCGGCGAACAGGTCCGCCACCGAGGCTTCTTCGACGAGGTCTAGGTGGTCCAAAACGTCGAACATCGCCTCGCGCACCCGGTCCGCCGTCGGCCGGATATCGAGCTCCTTTGGCAGGTGAAGGGCGCGGCCGCGAGCGCTTCCGCCGATAACGCGCATCTCGAGATGCTACGGCCACAACGACCAATTGAGCGAGCGAGCTTCACCACTCACAGTCGGCGGCCGGTGGGTGGTGATGGACACGACATCAGCTCCGAACGACGTAGGCTGCAGCCTCTTCTCCGATGATCTCTTCGAGCTCGTCGGCGAGGACTCGGTTCTCGCGAAGGCCAGGATCGTCGTCGACGATGCTCTCGGCGGCTCTCCGAGCTGCCGCGATGAGGTCGCGGTCGAAGCGCAGTGAGGCGAGGCGAAGGTCGCTCCGTCCCCGTTGGCGCGCCCCGAGCACCGTTCCCTCGCCACGCAGCGCCAGGTCAACCTCGGCGAGCTCGAAGCCATCAGAGGTCCGTTCGAGCGCGGAGAGCCGCTCGATGCCGATCTTCGAGGTCGGAGCGCCGAGCAAGAAACAGACCGACGGCGCACTCCCCCTCCCCACTCGACCACGGAGCTGGTGCAACTGGGCAATGCCGAATCGATCAGCATCCTCGATCACCATCACCGTCGCGGCGGGAACGTCGACGCCTACCTCGATCACCGTCGTTGCCACCAGCACCGAGATCTCCCCTGCCCGGAAGGCATTCATCACGCGCTCCTTCTCCTTGGCCGACAGCTGACCGTGCAGCAGGCCGATCGAGACGCCTGCAAGCTCACCAGAAGAGAGTCGCTCGAACTCAGTCGTCGCCGCGCGCGGCAGACGGGGCGCTGCGCTCTCGGCCAACAGATCCTCGAGTGTCGCCACATCAGCATCGTCGACCAGGTCGTCGTCTCGTGCCGCGTCGTCCTCTTCGCCTGGACGGATGTAAGGACATACGACGAAGGCCTGATGGCCCTTTTTGACCTCGGCACGGACGCGCTGCCAGACCCGGGCCTCATCTTCGGGCTCGGCGATCCAGAGTGTGCGGATCGGCGTCCTTCCCGGCGGCATCTCGTCTAAGACGCTGTAGTCCAGATCGCCGTAGACCGTCATCGCTGCGGTACGTGGAATCGGTGTCGCCGTCATCACGAGGAGATCCGGATCGTGTGCAGAGTTCGCCTCGCTCGCCCCCTTCTCTCGAAGAGCCGCCCGCTGATCGACGCCGAATCGGTGCTGCTCGTCGATGACCACAACACCGAGGCGGGCGAAGCGGACCTCGGCGGTGATGAGCGCGTGCGTACCGACGAGGATGTCGACGGTTCCAGCGAGCAACCCTGCGAGCAGTCGCGTGCGCTCGCCAGCCGGGGTCTTGCTCGTGAGCAGCGCTACCTGGAGCGGGCGCTCTCCGAGCAGCCTCGTCGCATCCGGGCGCATGACGCCTTTCAGCATCTCCCGGGCCGCCATGAAGTGCTGCTCCGCGAGAACCTCGGTCGGCACCATCAAGGCACCCTGGTGACCGCCCTGAACTCCGTAGAGCAGCGCTGCGAGGGCCACCACTGTCTTTCCCGCTCCGACGTCCCCTTGGAGCAGCCGGTGCATCGGCAGCGGTGAGCCGAGATCGGCCGCCACCTCTTCGATCACGCGGCCCTGCGCGTCGGTGAGCGCGAACGGCAGGCTGGAAAGGAACGCGCCGACGAGGTCGTTGCCGGCAGCGGGAACGATGTTGTGGGCGATGCCTCGCGATCCGGCTGCGATCGCGCGCTTTTTCAAGACGAGGGCGAGCTGGAGCCTGAAGAGCTCGTCGAAAGCCAGCCGGCGCCGCGCACGACCCTTCTGGCCGATGTCTTCGGGGGCATGGATCTGCTGGAATGCAGTCGTCCGATCGACCAGGCCGATCTCACCTCGCAGGTGCCCAGGCAGCGGGTCAGCGAAGTCGCCTGCTCGCCGGAGCGCCTCCTCGACGAAGTGGCCGAGCTCGCTCGAGCCGATTCCTGCCCGCTCGGACTGGGGATAGATCGGGACGATCCGACCGGTCTGGTCGCCGATCAGGTCGACGATCGGGTTCACCATCTGCAGGCGTTCCCGGTAGAGATCGACCTTGCCGAAGACCACGACGTTCATCTCGGCACCGAGCTGTCGGGATCGCCACGGCTGATTGAAGAAGCTGACGAGCAGCGTTCCGGTGCCGTCAGAGAGCCGAAGTTCGACGATCGGCTTTCGCCCTCGTGGCCGCTTGGTCGAGACCGAGATGATCTCGGCCGAGACCACCGCCTCCTCGCCGGGGACGAGTGCATCGATGGCAACCGCGTTCGTCCGGTCATTCCACTTCCTCGGATAGAAGAAGAGCAGATCGAGAACAGAGTGGATGTTCATCTGCGCGAGCGCGGCAGACTTCTTCGGTCCAACCGTCTTTAGCTCTACGACCGGGATGCGGGCGAGCTGGGAGAGCCGGCGTCGGACGGAGTTCGCCGCTACCGGCGCCTCCTGGCTCACTCGATCGAGATCAGCAGCGGGTACAAGGGCTGATTACCGAGGTGGCGCTCGATGGCGACCGATGGATGCGAAGCAGCGACGTAGCCCGCTATCTCCTCGATCACGTCGCGATCGGCTCCGGAGCCCTCAATAAGGGTCACGATCTCATGATCGTCGCCGAGCAGCGCCTCGATGAGCGCAGTGGCAGCGGCAAGGAACGTGGGCTCTACCACCTCGATGCCGCTCCGGCTCAGTCCGAGCCAGTCGCCCTCGTGAATCGGGCCGGTCGGGCCGGTGGCATCTCGAATCGCCTGCGTCACCTCCCCTGCCACGACACCGTCAGCCATCTCCCCCATGGCCTGGGCGTTCTCGGTAGCGCCCGCAGCAGGGTCGTAGGCGAGCAGCGCCGCAAAACCCTCCTGGATGCCGAGCGTCGGCACGACGACCACCTTCTTGGTCGAGAGCTCGACGACCTGGAGGGCTACGGGGATGATGTTCTTGTTGTTCGGCAGCAGAACCACCTCTGATCCGGGCGCAGACTCGGCCATGTCCAAGATGTCGGCCGTCGAGGGGTTCATCGACTGCCCGCCGGCGACGAGCCTGTCGACACCGAGCGAGAGAAAGATCTGACGCACCCCCGGACCGGATGCGACCGCGACGACCGAGGTGCGCGGCGGCGCGGCACGAATCTGCGGCTCGAGTTCGCCTGCGGCCTCTCGAACCCAGCGTTCTTCTCCAACTTGTTCGCGGAGATCGGTCACTCGAATCTCGTGCGGGCGTCCAGCGACGATGCCTGCCTCGATGGCGGCACCGATGTCGTCGGTGTGCACGTGGCAACTAAACGTCGGCGACGCGCCGACGATGACCGTCGAGTCACCGATCGCATCGAACTTCGCTCGCAGGGCAGGGATGGCGTCATCTTCTGAGTCGAGGAGGAACATCACCTCGTACTGGGGTCCACCACTCGAGAGGTCATGGTCGATGAGCACCGGCATGACCTTGCCATCTGAGGTCGCGACCAGCGCCGCGACCTCTGCAGGGAGCTCAAGCGCATCGACACCGAAAGTTCCGGCAACGACGCGGAGGAACGACTTGTACAACAGCGTCAAGCCGGCGCCGCCGGCATCGACGACTCCGGCGTCTTGGAGAACCTGGAGGAGCTTCGGAGTCGAAGCCAGCGCCGCGACCGCCGTCTCGCTCGTCGCTCGGAGCACGCCGACGAGATCGGCGCCCGCCTCGACGGCATTCATCGCCCCGGTTGCAGCTTCCCTGGCTACCGTGAGAATCGTGCCCTCCACCGGGCGCGAGACCGCGCTTCGCGCAGCATCGTTCGCATTTGCCATGCCCCTCGCGAACGCCGCCGCTCCGACCGAGGCCCCCGGAAAGTCTGCCGTCAAGGCCCGAAGCACCTGGCAGAGAATGACGCCGGAGTTTCCTCGGGCGCCCATCAGTGACCCCTTTGCAATCGCCGCGCAGACCGCTGACATCTCCGGCGCCGCAGAGATTCCGTCTACCGCGCTGCAGACCGATTGCAGCGTCAACAACATGTTCGTTCCGGTGTCTCCATCGGGGACCGGAAACACGTTCAGCCGGTTGATCGTGCCTTGATGCTCTTGGAGCGAGTCGCGAAAGGCCGCCATTACCTCGATCAACTCTTCTGGTCCGATCGTCATGATGGTCATAGCTTTGCGGACCTGACCGTACAGGTAGTGGGTCGTTTTGATCCCACAAGGGCGGTCTGATGCGATTGCCCGCTGCCGCCTTGGCGCTTCAATGACGATGACTGAGGAGCCAGTCGGTGTTCGCCTCCGCGCCCGTTTCTCGTCTCCGACCTCCCGCCGGCGACGTTTGCTGCGAGTGCTGCCAGATTGCGCGCTGCGTTTAGATCTCGGTCGATGTCGAGACCACATTCACAGCGATAGCGCCGTTCAGCTAGGGCAAGCTTGGCTCTCACACGCCCACATGATGAACAGGTCTTACTCGAGGGAAACCATCGATCGGCGACGATCAATCTGCCGCCGTGCCAGGCAATCTTATAGTTGATCTGGCGGTGGAACTCACCTGGTGCGACATCGAGGATCGCGCGGTTGAGGCCGGCCTTGGCCCGCGTCCCGTTTCGGGTGTAGCTGCCATCCCCGTTACGCACGGCTTTTGGTGATCTCGTCATGCCCGCCACGTTCAGGTCCTCGAGCACGACCGTCCCATAGGTGGAAGCGAGGCGACTGGAGAGCTGATGCAGTGCATCGGCACGACAGGTCCGAGCGCTGCGATGGAGTCTGGCGAGTCGTCGCTTGGTGTCTTTTCGACGATTCGAGCCGCGTTCTCGACGCGAGAGTTCACGCTGCAAGCGGGCCATCTTTCGCGCGTAGCGGTTGAGGGCCTTCGGGTTCTCCACCACGTCACCGGTCGAGAGCACTGCGAGGGATTTCACGCCGAGGTCGACGCCGACGACCGCGTCCGGGAATGACGCAGCCGGGTCCTCCCGTCCGATCTCGACACAGATCGAGCAGAACCATCGTCCTGCCTCCTCGGAGATCGTCGCGTTGAGGATCCTCGCTGTGCCAGCGTCTACGTGACGGAGCAAGGCGGTCGTCATCTCCTTCGATCGTACGATCCCGATTCGCGGCAGGCGAATGTGGCGCGAATCGATCACCGAAACACCGGCCCAGAAACGACAGGAGCGATTGCTGCCAGCCTTTTTGAAACGCGGAAAGCCGATCTGGCCTACTCGGGTGCCCGAGCGCGCTTTGGAGAAGTTCGCCAACGCGTCGCCCAGGGCCGTGAGCCCCGATTCATAGGCGAACTTGGAGTTCTCGCCCCACCACGGCGCGACCTCGTTCTTGGTGGTATTCCAAACCTTGCGAAGCGAGATCATCGTCCAGGGCACCGAAACGGTGTTCGCGAGCGCATTGGCGTCTTCGTCGGAGAGAAGTTCGCGAAATGCAGCTTCGCGGATTCGCGACTGCTGGGCGAGACGATCTTTTACGAGGGCGAGGCCCCAGTTGTAGGCGAATCGTGAGGCGCCGCAATGCGACGCGAATCGGGACCTGATCGCGTTGTTCGGGTCCAGTTCGAATCGGAGGGCCTGATGCACGAGCACGCAGCGAGGATACGAATGAGATGTGACGGTCAATTTTACCAGTACCGACGCACGCGACAGCGAGGGTCTCACCCCAGTACGAGAGCTGTACCACTGCGCAGTCGACTGAGAAGGAGCACCGACGAAATAACACTCTTGTCGATCATCTCTCTTCGGTCGTATTCGGCAGTGCCAACAGGGTCGTGACTGCGAAGACCGCAAGGGCGTCGTCCTGGCGGAATCGTGTCTCGGTAATGGCGTTTCTTCCACGTGCCTGTAGCAGTCGGCACTCGAGTTCAAACTCGTCGCCGGTAATGGCCTCGAGGTAATCGACACGCATACTTGTGGTCGCGAAGAACGAATCCGACCCATCGACGCTCCCGCTTCTCGCGACTCGATACGCCAACATGTCGACGTAGGCAGGCGTGTACCCACCAAAGAGCTGGCCCCGTCGATTCTTCAGGTGCGAAAGAAGCGGTACCCGGAGCTTCACGTAGCCAGGTGACTCGGCGAGGACGTTCCAGCGGTCGACAGCGAACTGCGTCGAGATGTGCTCGAGGCCGGTGGGAAGCTTGCCGAAAGCGACCTTGCCATCGTCTACCTCTGTCATCGCGGTGGTTTCCCTTCAGTTGTCCGGCAACGACGGCCGCGCACTACTTCGCTTTGCTCGCCGGCGAAGCCGCGCCTTTCGCTGCACTCGGCGAGATACCGCTGAAACGCGTTCCAGGCGGATCGAGCGCCCACTCGGGAGTCTCACCCCAGGAGTCCTCATAGATGACGTCGCTGATCGGCAGTCGGCGAACCGCGCCGTGACTCCCGACTGGCCGTCCGAGCGGAACTGTCGCGAAGATGTAGGCGCTGTCTGGAATCGAAAGCAACTTTCGCAGCTCCTCTTCGATGTTGTGGTGCCACATCGAGATCGTTCCGCCGTATCCGAGCGCGCGTGCGGCAAGCAGCAAGTTCTGAATCGCCGGGAAGACCTGCGCTGCATCGCGCTCAGTTGCGCCCTTCACCGAATCTGCACATACAAGGACGATGACCGGAATCTCCTCGAAGCGATCGACGAAGTTCTGCATCGTCTCGCCCATTCGAGCTGCACGTGATCCAGGCTTTGCTTGGTCGTATCCGTAGCTGAGTCGCTGCACCGACCATTGAGCTCGAAAGCAGTCACCGAGCATCTTCCGAGCCCTTACCGCGACGGGGCCATCGCGAAGGACGAGGAAACGTGCGGGCTGGGAGTTGGAGCCTGATGGTGCCCGTGTCGCCGCGAAGAGGATGCGGGCCAGGTCTTTTGCTGGAACCGGATCGGGTCCATAGCGGCGAATCGTCCGAGTGGACTCGAGACCTTCAAGTAGGCCGACCTCAATCGGCGAAGAAGGGGATGTGGCGTCGTTGCTCAATCTTCTACTCGCTTTCTAACCGCTCAAACACTGCCGGCGTGCCCAGTGGTTTAGCAGCGAAGTGGGCAGGCCTTCGGTAGCGGTCATGAGCCGAAGCAAGCGACCTCGCGCACGGGTCCACGGCCGCGAACACCGTTTCATCAGGTGGTCGAATCGACGAGCCAACGTGCGCTCTCATCCACGAACGGCGTCTCGCAGGGTCGGCCATCGGCAACATAGACCCTGCTTGGCTCCTCATTGTCTGGCACGACCACGATCATCGACGATCGGGTGCCATAGGCATCGCCGTGCACGCAGGCTGGTCGGCGCGCTGATCTGTTTTCAGCTTCCGACAACGGCACGGATCGATCGGGCTCTGAAACGTGGTCAGCGAGCACGCCCGTGAGGCGCTCGAGAAGAGCATCGAATGAGAGGTGCGACGGGTCACCGAGCAGTTCGCGCGCGCGGTCGACTTTCGTCGACGGGGCGCCGATCGCGAGGTTCTCCAGGATGTGAATACCCGGCGCAAGTGCGAGATGTACGAGACGGCTCTCGCCGTCGAGCTCGACGTAGTGAAGCGAGCGACGATCTCCGACGAGCATCCAGGCGGCGTTGTACTCCGAGGGTCGCACCCTCGCCGCGAGTGTCGACACCCCATGTGCAGCAGACTCAGCCGAAGCAAGAAGTAGCGGGAGCTCTCCGCGCGAGCGCCGAGTCGGATCCTTACCAAGAGCTGAGGGGCGATTCGTAAGGCCGGCGACTACTCCATGGTCGTTAACGGCGAGCCACGTCCCCCCGGCAAGTTCGTCTCGACCTCCAAGGACACGCGGCCCGCTCTCGCGAAGAACGGTGATCGGCGTCGCCGGCCGATCTAGGCGTTCGTCTCGGTTGGCCGCTACCACGAGCGGGAAACTAGGCACGACGCGCGAACATACGACGAGGAGGCACACCGGATGCATGTCTAGTCGCCCTTTGATCTGCCGATCACGAGGTCGCCGGGGATGGTCCTGGCGCCAAGGCGAGCAATCGCGCTAGGTCCTTCGCGCCGCAGTCGATTGGGTCCAGGTGTGGCCGTGACAGGTCCTGGCCAGGGATGGTAACCTGCCAATTCGCACACGTTCGGAGTAGCTAGGTCCTCGTGCGCGTCTTTCTTTCCCGTGTGAGATGAAAAGAGTACGGCGTCATGGCAGCGGTTTGTGAAATTTGCGGCAAGAAGCCGAACTTCGGGATGAACGTCTCCCACTCCCATCGGCGTACCAAGCGACGCTGGGATCCGAACATTCAGCGCGTCCGCGCGCTAGTCGCCGGATCGCCGACGCGTATCAACGTTTGCACCTCATGCATCAGGGCCGGAAAGGTGCAAAAGCCGCCACGGCGAATCGCCGCCAACTTCGCGGCCAACTTCGCCAAGAAGTAACCCGCGGGCAGCTGTGCTCTCGCGTCTCTGGTTGACTCCGCCGCGTTCTCCGAAGGACCACTTCTCGAGTACGGGTTAGCTGAGCTCGAGCCGCTTCTTATCCGAGATGATGCAGGTAGCCACGCGGGATGAAGTCCTCGCCGCCGATCTTTCGTGCGTCAACGTCGCCGACGAGCCGACCGATCTCTATCGGGACGATCAGTCCTGCGGCGACGAACGCTACAGAGATCTCCTCCGATGAGGGAGCGGTGAAGACCAGCTCGTAGTCTTCTCCGCCACTCATCGCGTCGTCGAACGTTGCGCCAGGCGCGACGGGAACCAGGTCAAGCGCGAGGCCTACGCCCGAGGCGCGGCACAGCCGATCGAGATCGAGACCAAGACCATCAGAGACGTCGATCATCGCCGTGGCACCCCCTCGCTTGGCCGCCCGCCCCTCAGCCAGGCGCGGCCGAGGTCGTCTGTGTGCATCGACGACCTCCCCACTAGCACGAGCGTCGGTAAGAAGCGCTCGCAGCCCCGCCGCGGATGCGCCCGTCGCCCTCGTCAGAAACACTCGATCCCCAGGTCGCCCACCGCTTCGGAGCACCGGTGCCCCTTCACCCCCGTCGGCGACTACCGCTATCGAAATCACGAGGGCCGTGCCACCGGTAAGGTCACCGCCCACGATCGGACAGTCGAACTCCGAAGAGCACGCGAGGATCCCGTCGTAAAGAGCGGAGAGCTTCGACCGAGTGGCGCCCGCGAGACCGACGACCGCTGCCGTCGGCGTGCCACCCATCGCCGCGACGTCAGAGAGGTTCGCCGCGAGCACCTTCCAGCCCGCGTCGGCCAGGCTTCCGGTCTCTGCGTTGAAATGGACCCCCTCGACAGCGATATCGGTGGCGAACAGCAAGCTATCCGGGCCCTGGAGAACGGCCATGTCGTCACCGATCCAGACCTCGCCGTCGCGGGCAGCGCCGATTCGGGCCGCCAGCTCGACGATCGCGTCAATTTCACCTCGCTCCGGCGAACCTTGATCGTCAAATCTGACCATCCAAAGACGCTACATAGCGCCCGCCTCCGCCGTGGATTCCTCGAAGCATCGGCGGGGAGGCACATGTGCACGCTTTGCATTAGCGTGTTAGGAACCGGATGGCGGGGGTATCTCCGGCGAGCAACGAAGCGTTCGCACTGTCGACGGCGAGGGACGGTGGCGAAGACGTCGCTGGTCGCCTGAGCTACGAGATCAAAAAGGCAGGCCACACATGCCCCACACTAAGAACCGGGCACTGACCGACTGGGTAGACGAGTTCGCAAAACGAACTCAAGCGGCGGATGTCCGGTGGTGTAACGGCTCGGCGGATGAGTACGACGAGCTGTGTGAGTTGCTGGTGTCGCAGGGAACCTTCACGAAACTGAGCGACGCGAAGCGACCGGCGAGCTACTGGGCGCATTCGGACCCGCGAGACGTCGCTCGCGTCGAGTCGAGGACCTTCGTCTGTCCCGCCGACGAGATCGACGCAGGGCCGAACAACAACTGGATGGATCCCGCAGCGATGCGCGATCTCATGAGCGATCTCTTCGACGGCGCAATGGCGGGACGCACGCTCTACGTCGTCCCCTTCTCAATGGGACCGCTCGACAGCCCGATCGCGAAGATCGGCGTGCAGCTGACGGACTCGCCGTACGTCGTGGTCTCGCTTCGAATCATGACGCGCATGGGCGATGCGGTCCTCGAGGCCCTCGGCGACGATGGGGCCTTCGTACCTTGCCTGCACTCAGTAGGCGTGCCGCTCGCCGACGGTGCTGAGGACGTGTCCTGGCCGTGCGACCCCGAACACCTCACCATCGCGCACTTCCCCGAGACGAGGGAGATCTGGTCGTTCGGCTCCGGCTACGGCGGCAATGCCCTGCTTGGCAAGAAGTGCCTCGCGCTTCGAATTGCGTCGGTGATCGCCCGCGACGAGGGCTGGCTCGCCGAGCACATGTTGATCTTGAAGTTGACCTCTCCAGCAGGTGAGGTGCGCTATATCACCGGCGCGTTCCCGTCCGCGTGCGGCAAGACGAACCTGGCAATGCTCATCCCGACCGTTCCGGACTGGAAGGTCGAGACCATTGGTGACGACATCTGCTGGATGAAGATCGGGCCCGACGGCATGCTCCGGGCGATCAACCCCGAGGCCGGATTCTTCGGTGTCGCTCCAGGCACGAACATGGAGACCAACCCCAACGCCGTGCTGATGCTCAGCGCGAACACGATCTTTACGAACACCGCGTACACCGACGATGGCGACATCTGGTGGGAGGGGCTCACCAAGGAGCCGCCGAGCCACCTGACCGACTGGCAGGGCCAGGAGTGGACGCCAGGTTCTGGTGGTCCTGCTGCGCACCCGAACTCACGTTTCACCGTCGCGGCCAGCCAGGACCCGGCGATCGCGTCAGAGTGGGAGGACCCAATCGGCGTGCCGATCTCGGCGATCCTCTTCGGCGGTAGGCGCGCCTCGGTCGTCCCGTTGGTGCATGAGTCGTTCGACTGGCAACACGGCGTATTTCTCGGTTCGATCATGGGATCTGAGACGACTGCCGCGGCGGCTGGTGAGGTCGGCAACCTGCGTCGCGACCCGTTCGCGATGCTGCCCTTTTGTGGCTACAACATGGCGGACTACTGGAACCATTGGCTTGAGATCGGCGAGCAGCTCGAGGAGTCCAAGCGGCCACGGATCTTCTACGTGAACTGGTTCCGCAAGAGCACAGATGGACGATTCCTATGGCCAGGATTCGGCGAGAACTCGCGGGTGTTGAACTGGATCTTCGACCGTTGCGCCGGCAGAGGTGAGGCCGATCAGTCGCCAATCGGCTGGGTACCCGCAAAGGGAGCGATCACGACCGACGGTCTCAATATCTCCGAAGAGGATCTGGCCGCGGTGATGGCGGTCGACCCGTCGGAGTGGGAGCGCGAGGTCCCGCTCATCGAGGAGTACTTCCGCACATACGGCGACAGGACCCCGCCTGCGCTCTACGCCGAGTTGGAGGCGCTGGCTGCTCGCGTCGCAGCTGCGAAGTAGCTCCTCGACCGCAACTCGTAGCTACGCGGGAGCAGGCCCCACCTTCGGCGTGCGCCGCGGGCCGCGGGGTGCGATTACGTAGGAGAGCAACGCCAACAAAGTGACCGACGCGATCGCGACGTCGCCGACGCGCAGCGCGACCGGCACGAGCGTCGCCAACAGTGCAGCAGCGACCCAGGCCAACTGCAGCCGCGTCTCGATTCGGCCAAAGGCCCGCCCCAGCAATGCCGGCGCCACATGGCGCTGGGCGATCGAGTCCAGTGCGGGCTTCGCGCTCGTTGGAGCGATGCCGACGACCAGCGTCAGCATCGCTTGTGCGAGCAGCCCACCGACGAGCGCGGCACCGAGCGCGCCGACGACGAGGCTCCCAAGCGCGATCGCGATGATCTGCTGCTCGGAGAAGTGCCTGCGTAGCCGGGGGACGATCAGCGACCCGACGAGCGACCCGACCGCGCTTGCTCCAAGCAGCAGTCCGAACCACCACGTGGCGGCATGCTCGCGACGGAGTGTGAACGCCAGAAAGAATTCGACGAATCCAACTGCCGCCCGAGCGACTGTCAGGGCACCAGCCGCGGCTCGAACCTCACCCCGGTAGAGCGGGAGCCCGAGGGCCCTTCGCTGTCGCGCCACATCGCGAGCGCGCGCCACCTTTTCGCCCTCCGTGTCTTGGTCGTAGAAGGAGTTGTCCGAGACGAGCGGCAAAAGCACATGCCGCTCGGGCTCGGGCTCGGCGACACGCTCAGCCTCGGCGGGCGTCCTGGTGAGTCGAAGCGCGGCGATGCCTCCGGCCACGAAGATCAGCGTGCCGGTGCGCAACACCCAGACCGCCCCGATCTTGAAGATTCCGACAGCGATCGGCACCACAAGCAGGCTCGCGAGCGAGGCCAGCACCGCGAGCTTGGCATTCGCGCTCGCCAGATCCTCGTCGTCGGCGATCATCTCCGGCACGAGTGAGGCCCGCGCGACGAGGTAGAGCTTGCCGAGCACGAGCACGACGAACGCCTCGGGAAAGAGCAGCAGATCGTGGAGATTCTTCGCCATGCCGAGGCAGGCGAGTGCGGAGCCGAAGCTCGCGATCGCAACGCTCGTCCGCCTGGCTTGGCGACCCCTGTCGAGCAGCGGGCTAAGCGCTGGACCAACTACCGCGAAGGGTGCGATCGTAATCAGGAGATAGAGAAGAATCTTGCCCTTGGCTGCATCCGGGGAGATCGAAAAGAACAACGAACCCGCGAGCGAGACGGTGACGAAAGCTGTCCCGGCCGCTTGCAAGGTGTGCACGAGCGCCAGTCGCCCGAACGGCGTCGACTGGTCGAATAGCTCCGCAACGGCGCCCCGCAGCATCGCCAACATTCGGGAGAGGAACCGCGAGGCCCGACCGCCGCTTTTCACTGCCACGAATCTACGGTATGTCGGGTCAGGGCTGAGATCGATTCGCCCTATTCACTGCTACTGAATAGGGTTTGGTCGAGACACCGAGGAACCCGTGGGAGTCCGAGATGACCGTGCGCGCCTACGTCTTGATCCAGACCGAGGTAGGGAAGGCTGCCGACGTGGCGCTTCGACTGCGCGCGATCGCCGGCGTGGTCCGGGCCGACGACGTGACCGGCCCCTACGACATCATCGCTCAGGCCGAGGCCGAGACCGTCGATGACCTCGGGCGCGTCGTCGTGAGCAGGGTGCAGCTGATCGAGGGAATCATGCGGACGCTCACCTGCCCGGTCATCCAGATCTGACACCTCCACGTCATTTCGCGGACTCGGCTTCCAAAAGCAAGTGAGCGATCGCCTCGGAACGACGAACTAAAGCGGCAGGTAGCTCGTTTCGGGCGACTCCGATTCGCTCTCGCCGAGGTAGGCGCCATATCCGTCACGTTCGAGCTCGTCAACGAGATCAGCACCGCCGGTGGCGACGATCTCGCCGTGAACGAGAACGTGGACCACATCAGGGATGAGCACTTCGAGGAGTCGCCGGTAGTGCGTGATCGCGATCACGCCGAGCGCCTCGCCTCCTCTCGACGGCGAGCGAACCGCCATCTGTACCCGCCGCGATACATCTCTCAGTGCATCGACATCCAGGCCCGAGTCGAGCTCATCGAGGATGGCGATCTTTGGCTGCAGCACTGCTAGCTGCAACGTCTCGAGGCGCTTTTTCTCACCACCGGACGCGTCCATGTTCAGTGCCCGCTCAGCCATGCCGGCGCCGACGCCGATCAGGCTCGCTTCCTCTTCCAGGGTCGCTACGAGATGGCCGGTCGCGCGCCCGCCTGCAAGTGCCGACTCGGTCAATACGTCGATGAGCCGAACGCCCGGGATCTCCGTCGAGGCCTGTGGTGCGAGAAAAAGCCCAGCTCGTGCTCGCTCCCAGGTAGGCAGGCCAAGAAGCTCCACGCCGTCGAGCGTGGCGGAACCGCCAATGACGCTGTACGCAGGATGACCCATCAGCACACCAGAGAGCGTGCTCTTTCCGGCGCCGTTTGGGCCCATGACGGCGTGGACTTCGCCACTTCGCACCTCGAGGTTCACCCCGCGCAGAATCGTCTCACCAGCAACGCTCGCGACCAGATCTCGGATGATGAGTTCGCTCACGCAACACCGTCGTTTGCATCCGCGTCGTCGGGGAGATGCACGACGACTTGCTCAGCGTCGATCGAGACGTCATAGGTAGCTACCGGTCGTGTAGCTGGAAACGTGAGTGGGGCGCCGGTCGCGAGCGAGAAGAGGCTTCCGTGCTTCCAGCACTCGATCGCACACTCTTCGACGTCAACCTCACCGACGGACAGCGAGTAGTCCTCATGTGAGCAGACGTCATTGATCGCGTACACCGCGTCACCACAGCGAACGACACAGATCGACGTGTCGCCGCAGTCGACCCGCTGTGCAACGCCGTCCTCGAGACCAGACAGCGGGCCCACGGCAACGTCTCGACTCATACGGCGCTGCTCTCGATCTCTCGCGTGAAGACTTCCCGCAGGTACTCCGCACAGCCAAGCGAGGGCACCTGATCGAATAGGTCATCGAAGAAGCCGAGCAGGATCAGCCGATTGGCGATCTCGGTGGGTACTCCACGGCTTTCTAGATAGAAGCGCTGCTCGGCATCGATTGGCCCGACCGCCGAGGCGTGCGAGCACCGGACGTCGTTCTCCTCGATGTCGAGATTCGGCACCGAGTCGGCATGCGCGCCCTCGGAGAGCACAAGGTTGCGATTGGTCTGCGCGGCGACCGCACGACGTGCGCCCTTGGCCATATGGATCATGCCGCTGTAGACCGAGCGGGCGTGGTCGCGCACCGCTCCTTTGAAGACGAGGTTGCTAGTCGTCCGCCCGACGGAGTGCTCCTGGAAGGTGCGGAGATCCTGCACCTGAGCGCCCTTTGCGAGATAGGTCGCAGCAAGCCTGCTCTCGGCACCCTCGCCGACGAGATCCGAGCGGGTGAACAGGCGCGCGTACAAGCCGCCAAGCGCAGCAGAAAACGAACGCAACTCGGCATCTCTCGCGACCCTGCTCAGCTGATAGGCAAGCTGCCAGTCATCGTCGCCGAGCTGTTGGATGGCGTGGTAAGCGAGATGCGCGCCCTCGTCGAGCAACATCTCAGTGACGGGCAGGCAAAGCCGGTCACCGCTCGGTGACACGTAAAACTCGATCAGCGTCGCCTCGGCGTGGTGGGCGAGGTGGAGAAACGAACGGGGCACGACGGTCGCCCCGACCGAGGCACCACTCAGCTCGTGGACGATGACGATCGGTCGGTCGACGACAGCGCCGGCTGCAACCTCGATCACCGTTGCGTCGCTCGTCAACGCCTCTGCGAGATCGATGAAGGACTCGCCGACCTCGGCCAGCAGCGTTCCGTATCCAGCGGGAGCCTCAGTTGCGGCGCCGAGGTTCGAGAGCGCGAGGCCAGCCGGGCACCCCGCGGGCTCGAACGTCGTGCTCACCCACGCGCCGTCAAGGGTCCGAACGGTCACCGCTGTCGCGCCGATCGCGTCGAGCAACGCGGAAGAAAGGCCTTCGTCACTAGATGTTGTTCCATCCAAGCTGCCAGAGAAACGGCTGAGGTCGAGCTCGTCGATTAAGCCGTAACGAAAGCTTTCGTCTCGCTCACTTGGCAAAGCGGCGGTCGCGAACGACAGCGCGGCGTCACTTCTCCGCTCGCTTAGCCACTTTGGTCCGTTGAAACTGCGACGAGCCCAGGACTCATCGAAGGTGACCACATCGGTCACGAGCGATCCTCGCGGGGTCGACGACGAAAGCGTGCGGTGAGGCGGCCAAGCGAGGTGTCCGCGCGTGCCTGCTCGCGAGCGACTTCGGCTCGCGTCGTCGGCACTACGGCGTTCACGATGTCCTCAGCGGCGTCCAAGAGCCCGCCTATCTCCTCTGCGGGCTCATCGGGCTCTTCCTCGATCGCCGGCTCGACTAGCGAGCCGTAGACCCATCCCGCGTCAGCGAGCCGACGCGAGTACTTCGCGCAGTTGTCCGGGCACCGCCACGGAGCCTCTGGAGCGAGATCGAGCGTGCAGATACGCGCGACCTCACCGGAGGCATACGTTCTCGACTGATAGTTCTTGCACTCTTCGCGCATCGGCACGTGCCGAGTCTCCCTGGTATTCGAAGTGGTTACGTGTCGCGGGTCAGCCGACCGAGCCCTCCATCTGCAGCTCGATCAAGCGGCTCCACTCGACCGCGTACTCCATCGGCAGCGTCCGAGTTACCGGCTCGATAAATCCGTTCACGATCATGCTCGTCGCCTGCGCCTCAGAGAGTCCACGGCTCATGAGGTAGAAGAGCTGGTCATCGCCGACCTTGGACACGGTCGCCTCGTGGCCGATCTGCGCGTCGCGCTCACCGATCTCCATGTAGGGCTTGGTCTCTGAGGTTGAGTCCTCGTCGAGGATCAAAGCGTCGCAGCGAACAAAGGCTTTCGCGCCCTTGGCGCCCTCGTCGACGTGCACCTTGCCGCGATAGGTCGTGATGCCGCCATCCTTGGAGATCGACTTCGACACGATCGTCGACGTGGTCTCCGGCGCAGCGTGGACCATCTTGGCCCCCGTGTCCTGCTGCTGACCGGCGCCGGCGTAGGCAACCGAGAGCACCTCACCTGAGGCCTTCGGGCCCATCAGGTACACCGATGGGTACTTCATCGTGAGCCGCGAGCCGATGTTGCCGTCGATCCAGGCAACGTGCGCCTCGGCTTCTGCGCGAGCCCGCTTGGTGACGAGGTTGTAGACGTTGTTCGACCAGTTCTGGATCGTCGTGTAGGTGATCCGACTCCCAGGGAGTGCAACCAGCTCGACGACCGCGGAGTGAAGTGAGTCCGTGGAGTAGACGGGCGCAGAGCAGCCCTCGACGTAGTGAACTTCGGCACCCTCGTCCGCGATGATCAAGGTCCGCTCGAACTGGCCCATGTTCTCCGCATTGATACGGAAGTAGGCCTGGAGCGGCATGTCGACCTTCACGCCTGGTGGCACGTAGATGAATGACCCTCCGGACCATACGGCGGAGTTGAGCGCTGCGAACTTGTTGTCGTTCGGCGGGATGATCTTTCCGAAGTACCGACGCACGATCTCTGGGTACTCTCGGATTGCAGTGTCCATGTCAGTGAACAAGACGCCGAGCCGTTCCAGATCCTCACGATTTCGGTGGTAGACGACCTCGGACTCGTATTGCGCGGTGACGCCGGCGAGGTACTTCCGCTCCGCCTCTGGGATCCCGAGCTTCTCGTAGGTGTTCTTGACCGACTCTGGGAGCTCGTCCCAGACATCGACCTGACTCTCCGTCGGCTTGATGTAATAGAAGATGTTCTGGAAGTCGAGATCGGGCATCTTCGTGGCGAACCACGGCATCATCTCTTTCAGCGAGAAGCGGCTAAGCGCTCGGAGCCGGAAGTCCAGCATCCACTTCGGCTCTTTTTTGATGCCGGACATCTCACGCACGATCTCTTCGGAGAGGCCCTTCTTCGGCTTGAAGACATAGTCCTCTTCGTCGCTCCAGCCAAGCTTGTATCGCCCGAGGTCAAGCTCTGCGGTCATCTCGCTGCTCCGATCGATGTTGCGAAAAAGATGTGGGGGACTTCCCGCTGTGGGATTTCCCCTATCTGCATAGTAACAACTACCCGGGCCAGGAACTCCGCGAAGAAAGTATGCAGCTCATTACCGTCATAAACCTCCTTGTGGGCCGCGACTTCTCATCTTCGTCGGCGAGACTCAGGTGCTCTTTGGACGACAAGCTTGATGACGTAGGACGCGATGTTGCCCGGGGGAAGAGCGACCGGGATGCCGTTCAGCTTGATGGAGACGGCGCGCGGTGCACCCAGGCGGATAAGGCGCGGACCGGTCGCGGAGTACGACGTCGACGTCCCTGCCCGGAGCGTGTCCATCCAGAGGTAGGAGCCATTCGTACGCCGCTGCGCGCCCAGCCAACAGGGTGCTGTGGCGGAGAACACGAGGGTGTAAGTGGCCTTTGGCACCACATAGGTTACGAGCAGATTCGTCGTCGACGTCGGATCGAGCACCGTCGGCGTCGTGGTCGTGGTCGTCGTCGACTTCGCTTTCGTCGCGCCACCGTTCCCAGGTGCGCTCGATGTCGTCACACCCGGCCTGGTCGCAACATTGGTCGGCGAGTGATCGAGCAACGCGACGAGCGCGCCTGCAATCACCAGAGCGGCAACGACGCCTGCTGCCGCGAGCTCGTGGCGTCGCCTCGAGCCAGACCGGGGTCCGACGCGAAGCTCACGCTGTCGCGGACCGTGGCGACCGTCGATTCGAGCGAGATCCACCGCCGGCACCGTCGTCGTGACATCGTCAAGCGCGTCGACATCGTCAGCGCCGAATAGCAATGGCACCGTCGGCGCGCTGAGGCGGACCCGGGCCTCGATGTCGGTTGTTCGCCGGCCGTCAGCCACTATCCCGTACTCGCGATTGAATCGCGACCTCGCCACCATTCGTCCCAGCGCTGCCGCGGTGGCGTTTGGATCCACGACACTCCCGGTGGTCTCACGGACGTTCGGTATCGATGGCAGGTCGTCAAAGAGCGGCATCCGCTCGATCTCGAGGCGCGGGCCGACGTCGGCGATCGGCTCTGCAAGGCTCGAAGGCTCGGCGATGCGCTCCTCTGCTCGTGCCGGGGCCGCCTCTTCGGCCCGCGACGCCGACGACAGCTCCGGGTCGAACTCGATATGTGGCTGGGCGATCTCATCTGGTGACGGGATGTGAATCGGGGCACCGGCCTCAGTCCGCCTCGACACGTCGCCGAGCACGCCGAGCGCGGAGCCGTACCGTTCCATCGAACGCGCTGTCCTACGATCCGTTGCTGCACTCAGCCACCAATACAGCAGGGCGAGCACGACCGGCCCACCGATCGCTACGAGGGCAACCATCGCACGGGTATCTCTGCGATCCAGCTCACGACACTATTCAACCGCATGGCGCACCTCCGATCGTGCGCGCGCTGGTCTGATCGTTGTCAATCCGGCCACGCGAGGGACCCGTCCGGGAGGAGAACAAGGAGTCCGCCGTCGACGAGCTCGGAGGCGACAACGGCCGCGCGATCTCCCTCGCCCTGCCATCCCGCCACGGCCGCCACCGCCGACGACGCAATGGGCGCAGTGCGTGCGGCCCGGAGTAGTCGACCACGACCTTGCCGATTCGAGCCTGCGAATCTCGGCTGCGGACGAGATGTTGCAGCGGAGCGATGCGCTGGGTCGTCGCCTCCCTCGCGTCGCCATGCACACGCGTCGGCCGCCTGGATCGGGCAGGCGGCACAGCGCGGATTTTGCGATGTGCAAAGCGTTGCGCCGAGGTCCATCAAGGCGAGATTGAACTCGCGTGGGCTCCTCTTCGACACCAACTCATCGACGGCGCGCTGCGCCTCTCTACGAGTGAGCGGCCTTCCCGCAACCGCCCGCGCAAGCACTCGCCCAATGTTGGTATCAAGCACGCCCACGGGCTCCTCGAAGGCAAAGGCCAATACGGCGCGAGCCGTATAGGAGCCGATGCCCGGCAGTGCCAAAAGAGCCCCGAGGTCGTTTGGCACGACGCCGCCGTGGCGCGACGTGATCGCTATTGCGCTCTCGCGAAGCGAGAGTGCCCTCCGGTAGTAGCCGAGACCAGCCCAAAGCCCGAGGTAGTCCCCGACCGATCTCGCGGCGGCTTTCCTCGGCGTCGGGAGAACAGCGATCGCGTCGGCGTAGCGCAAGGCGACTCGTGCCGCCTGAGTTTGCGCGAGCATTACTTCGGCCACAAGCACGCGCCACGGGTCGCGCTCGCTTCGCCACGGCAGTTGGTCGCGCACGTGTCGAGACGAACTCCACCATGCGACAAGGGCCAATGCCCCTCCCGTCCAGAAGGTGTGTGACTCAGCGTCGCTCATCTGCTCGGCAGATCAGGTTGGTGCTGCTGTCCTCGTCGAGAATGACAGCGACCAGTCGTCTTGAGCGGCGCCGTCGATCATCAACCGCCAGGCGAATCGACCACCCGCAAGGAGCGGAAGCGGCCCGAAGTTCAACGCCAGCGCGACTGAGATGGGACTTCCCTCGGCGATCTCGCTCGGCCGGGCAACTTCGAAGTCGCCACGAACCTCGATCGGCTGGGTTCCTTCCTGGGTCTCAGCAAGCACGGGCTGGCCATCCTCGTCGACCAAGAAGAGTTCCCAGTGATGCGGTCGATCCACTTCGGTCCAGTCGACGTCGATCTTGAGCGCGACGGCGCTCGGTGCAGGATCGGGCCCGATGAGGCTCCAGCCGCCACCGAGTATGTAGAGCTTCCCATCCGCTACCTGGGCCGAGTCACACAGCAGCATCGTCGCGCGCATCGTGCAACCCTACCTGGCGACACGACGAGCACCCCGGCGGTCCTTCGAGGCTTGCCGGCTTGCCCGCTGTACCCTTACCACGTGCCTGAACTTGGTCTTCGAAACGACGTCTACCGCCGCCCGCTTGCAACCGCTTTGGACCGCCTTGGACTCGGCGCAGGATGGTCGTGTGTTGACGTCGGTGCTGGCGCTGGCGACGTCTCGGTCGCCCTCGCACGGCTCGTTGGCCGGACCGGTCGCATCTACGCCGTCGACAGCGATCCGCGCGCGAGAGATACCGTCGCGGCGGCTGCTGCTGCTGCTGGGGAGGCGCAGGTGCTCGCGATCACCCAGGCCGGAGAGGACCTCCGCCTGCCAGAGACCGTTGATCTCGCGTTCTGCCGGTTTCTGCTGATGCACGTGAGCGACCCTGCGATGGTCCTTCACCGGATGGCATCGGTCCTTCGACCTGGCGGCTACCTCGTCGCCCAGGAGCCGATCACGACCGCTGGACGCGTCGGTGGGCTCGCGATGTCGATGCCCGACGCCAAGCACCCCGACATCGGTGCGTTGCTTCCAGGGCTCGTCCGGGCGGCAGGGCTCGAGCTCGTCGATGCGTGGGCAGAGGCCCCAGCCGGAGCAGGACCGGGGGCGGTCGCGACCTACCTTGAGGAGCTGACCGAGGTGGATCCAGGAGATGATTCGGTCGTGCTGCCGCCGCTCGTGACCGTCATCGGCAGACAGCCGGCGTAGCGAATGAGCGAGGAATCAGCGGGTTGCGGGCTCGACGCGATTCTGTCGAGTGTCAGCGCCTTTGCTTTGCTTGATTCGCGTAGAGCGCGACAACCTCTCCAAGCGATCTGTCGACGGTCATCAACGGTGCATTCTCGCTAAACCATTCTCGAGTAGCGATCCGAAGATCCTCGCCGCCGGCGATCGCGAGAGCTACGCCATTGGCCAACCCCGCTGCCGACGGCTCTACGACGAATCCATTCACGCCTTCGACAACGTGATGAACCGCCAGATTCTGCGGATTCGATGCGACGACGATGGGTGTGCCAGATGCCAGTGATTCCACAGCCGAGATGCCGTATCCCTCACGCGTGGAGGCGACGATCGTGCAGCTGGCCTCTGCTCGCAATCTCTCGAGCTCCTCATCTGAGACAAAGCCCAGTTGATCGACGCGGGCGGAGACTCCGAGTTCAGCAAACAACCTCGTCATGAGATCGGCCTCGGGACCGGTTCCTACGACGACGAGACGAAAGTCTGGGCGGCCAAGCAGAACCAGCCGCACCATCTCAGGCAAAAGGCGTACTCCCTTGTCGTGAATCAGGCGTCCTACGAAAAGTGCGCTCGGTGTCGCGGATCGCGCCGCGATCGATCGAGTCTCGATGGCGACTCTTGGCAGCAACCCCGCGAGCGTGGTGACGTCTCGCTTGTAGCCCTGCTGGCGAAGCAGGGCGCCAGCAGGGGACCAGAACACCAGCGCATGCTGGGTCAGCCGAATACAAAGCCACTGAATGATGAATCCGAGCTCACCAGCGCCGCGTCCCGCGTACCCAATCCAGAACCGGCGTGGCCAGATCTCGAGCCAATCCACGTAGATCCTCGCGTCGCTGCCAAAAAGAGCCAGTCGCGCAGCAATCAGCGAGAAAAACGGGAAGTTCGCGAGTTGAACGACATCAACCTCTCGACGATGGCGAACGAACCAAAGGAACACACCCAGGCCGAAACGGAGCGGGGGGAACACCTTCCTCGTGCCATCAGGCTCATAAAGCTCGGATTCGGGCGCCACAACCACCACTTCCACACCGGGGATCTCCGGTGCGTTCGCTGCGCTCCACTGCAGGCGCGTCAAATAGCGAACGTTGGCTCCAGCCGCTTCGAGATACTCCGCCACCTCGCGATACCAGCGCTCCGCTCCCCCTGTTGTCCAGGGAAAGAGGCAGTCATAGACGACACAGACGCGAAGGCCGGCGAGATCAGTGCTTTCGGAGGTCGACATCAACCAGGCTTGTTCCCGGTTCGCGGCAGCGAACCGAGGGTCCGCTCGGATCGGGCGAGGTCGCGACGACCCATTCGTCCCCGCCAGCCATCGCGCAATCCCTCCACGAGCGCTCGACCCGAGGTCGACCAGTCCGAGGGTCGGACGCGGCTCAGGTTGTAAAGGCTCCAAATGACCCCAGCGCCAAAGACTCGACTCACACGAAGCGCAGTTGTTGGGGTCTCGAGCGCGAAGCGAAGCGGGTTCCTCGCCAGGTAGTAGGTCGGGTTCGAACTCATGAACCTCGACCCGGGATGGTCTGAGGATCCACCCATCTCGTGACTCGCAAGTACCTCCCCTAGATAGCGAAGATGCCATCCGCGCTGCCGGGCGCGGTCACCCCAGTCAACGTCCTCGAAATACATGAAGTAGTCGTCTCGCATCGGACCGACCTCGGCCCAGGCCGCGACCGACATGAGTGCGCTACATGAAGGTATGTAGTCACACTCGCTGCTCGCCGGCGGACGAGTCGCGCTCGCGAAATGTCCACGGTGCCAGACCACGGCGAAGAGGCGGCTCTGCACGGCGCCGGCGAACCACAGTCGGTCAGGGCGCTGTGAGTACGAAATCGCGGGACTGACTACTGCCACATGGTCATAGCGGCTCGCCTCGTCGCGACAGCGAGCGATGCAGGAGGCATCAAAGGTCGCATCGTTATTGGCGAGGAATACCCAGTCGCAGCCGAGACCTTGCGCCCGCGATATCCCAAGATTGACGGCGCTCGCAAAGCCGACGTTGTCCTTCAAGACGATCAGATCGTCGCCCGGCACCACCGTTGCGAGCACTTCGATGTCCGACTCGGAGAGCTCCTGGGCGATGCAGATCAATGGATTGGGCCTGACCGAACTGGCGATCAGGCTCTCGATCGCCTGCATCGTTGAGCCGAGCGACTTCCAAACCACGACTACGGCTGCGACCCTTCGCGAAGATGAAGCGTCAGTCATACCTGCAGGACTCCGACTGCGCGACTATCGCCGCCGCGCACGAGCCTCGGCACTGACCTCTCGGTAGAGCTCGCGCCTGTCCTTGGTGATGGCGTCCCATGAGTGTCGCCGCTCGGCGAACGCGCGAGCAGCCTCGCCCATCTTCGTACGCAGCTCCGCGTCACCAAGAAGACGCTTCAGCGCCTGGGTGAGCGCCGCAGCGTCTCCTGCGGGCGTTCGGATGCCCGCTCCGGCGTCGTCGGCCTCCCACGAAATCTGACCCGCACCGTCGGCGAGGATCACGGGCAGACCGCTCGCCATCGCCTCGAGAGCGGTCAGCGTGAAGCCTCCCTCCTGACGCGAGAAATCCGAGGGCAGCACGTATATCGCCGCGGCCGCATACCGATCACGAAGCTCGTCATCGCTGATTCGACCTACGAACTCAACCTGATCGGCCATGCCCGCCTGGTTGGCTTGCCGCTCGTATTCCCCGCGCAAGTCGCCGTCACCCACCACGGTGAGGTGAAACGGTTCGCCGAGTTGCGAAAGCGCCTCCAAGAGGACGTCGAGCCCTTTGTAGCGGTGGAAACGATCGAGAATGCCGACGAACAACAGCTCAGTTCCACCATGGCGAGGTGGAGCTGCGAAGCGTTCGAGGTCCACCCCGGTCGGGATCACCGTGATCTTGGCTGCGATCGAGGGACTGAGGCTTCCTAGCTCATCTCGCCAGGCATCTGAGACGACGATGATCCGATCGGCCAGACGCAGCGTGATGCGGTAAAAGGTTGCCCGGTAGAGCCGGGCGGCGTAATCCGCAGCGCCCTCGCCCACTATCTCGTTGTAGAAGCTGACCACCGAGCCACGACCGAGCAGCCGCGCGATAAGTACTGACCAGTCGCACGACCACGGCGTCGGTAGGTGGGTGTGCACGACATCCCAGGGCTCACGGATCAGCGCCCATGGCAGGCCGAGGGTGATGTTCGTGTTGGCGATCTTCCACTTCCACCGAAGGCGCCGAATCGGCACGCCATCTCCGAAGTCCGCGCAGTTGCGAGGCTCATCGGCGCAGAGGACGAGCACATCGTCACCGTCGGCCACGAGCCGGCTACATACGGCTTGCGCGACATTCTCCACGCCACCTGTGAAGGGGGGATATCGCGGAGGGGTCTCTACCAAACGCATTGCAGCACTGTATCGTTGCGACCTCGCCGCCCACGGACCTAGGGACACTGCAATCGACACGGCCGTGAACCCCCTGACGAGTACGCTGAGCCGCACGTTCCGGACTAACGCCAGTAGGGGAACCGCTTGATGAGCATGCAAAAGCCCGCCAGTGGATCGCTTCTCGTGTCTGTCGTGCTCCCCTGCCTAGACGAGGCGGACTCGGTTGGGCGATGCATCGATGAAGCGCGCCAAGCGCTCGACGAAGCCTCGATAAAGGCCGAGATCGTGGTGGTCGACAACAACTCCACCGACAACTCAGCCGACGTAGCGCGCTCACATGGTGCGCGGGTCATCTTCGAGCCGAGCCCCGGCTACGGAAGTGCGCTGCGAGCCGGAATTCTCGCTGCCTTCGGCGAGATCGTGGTCATGGCCGACGCCGATCTGACCTATGACCTTTCAAAGATCGAGCGACTCATCAGACCGGTCATGGACGGCTCTGCAGATCTCGTACTGGGCGAACGGCTCTCTGAAGCTCCAGCCTCGACGATGCCCTTCTTGCACAGAAAGCTCGGCACTCCAACGCTCACCTATCTCGTGAAGCGAGCCACGCACGGCCTGACCGTGAGCGACAGCCAGTCCGGGTACCGGGCATTCCGACGAACCGAGATCATCGAGCTCGGCCTCACCTCTACGGGCATGGAGTTCGCGTCCGAAATGCTGATACGAGCCGGCCGGAAGGGCCTCCGGGTCACCGAGACCAGCACCGGTTACCGCGAGCGAGTCGGTGAGTCGAAACTGAACACGATCTCGGACGGCTGGCGACACCTTCGTCAGATACTCCTACTCGCACCCCAGATCATGCTGATCGCGCCAGGCGTGCTCCTGCTGGCTCTTGGTTGCCTCTTTAGTGTCTTCGGGCTCGTCGTTCCCTCCGGCCTCGTTATCGGCTCTCTTCGTTGGCAACCAAGCTTCATTTCCGGGATCGCCCTAGTTGTCGGGCTCCAGGCGCTCCTTGCAGGTCTCGTAATCGCGGACCGTCATAGGGCGCTCTTCGAGGCACCCTCGTCGAAGCCAAGATCAGCGCCGTCATTGGCGTCGATATGCCTCGTGCTCGGCATCATCATCACGATCGCCGGGGTGGCCATCGACGCCACGCTGTTCGCGCTGTGGCTTCAACATGCCAGGAGCATCACGCGCGTGGTCGCCCTCGCGGCCTTGGCGCAATCGCTCGTCATCGACGGCATTTCGATGATCGGCTTCGGACTGCTCGGCCCGGTTCTCGGGAGAAGCTGGCAGACCCCCGACTCCGCGATTCAGTGGACTGAGTCGTTTCTGGAGGACGGGGTGGTGGACTCCTCGACGGTTGTTCCGCTCTAGGTGGGACCTGACGCTGTGGGCCGTCGCGAGGTCGGCGACCATGCACGGTATCTCGGCGCCACAGCCACAAACGCCCCGACGGCTTGGGAGTATCAGGGTTAGGCGACATCGTCGACACCGATCATGGCCAGCCCAACGACCGCTCGGTACGAGCGCACACTTCGCGACATTGACGCAGATGGGTAGTGACCAGATCGAAGCACCAACATACCCATGCGGCATCCCACATGGCCATCTTGAGGGGTTCCGCGACTGCCACTTAGAAGCGGGCTCAGCTGGCCAACACTCGCGATCGGCGCGAGCGGCGTGCCGATAGTGCCATCTGGTGACGACGCGGACCACACGGACCAGATCCAAACCCCAGGCCAAGTCGACCCCGCGCAAACGGCACTGCGCGGCGGCGTGCTCAGAATCGGCGGTTACTTCATCGGGATCCTTGTCGCGACCTTCTCCTCGGCCCTCTTCTTTCGCCATCTGGGAGTACTAAAGACGGGCGAGTACGTAACCGCTCTCTCACTCGTGGCAATCGTTGCGGGAGTCTCGGACCTCGGACTCACCGCTGTGGGAATTCGAGAGATCTCCACCCGACCCCCCTCGGAGCGTTGGAGTCTCGCAAGCGACCTGTTGGGATTGAAACTCACACTCACAGCGATCGGTGGCGTGATCGTGACGACGATCACCTGGTTCGCGTACTCGACGACGCTCGCGGCCGGCGTCGCGCTCGCGGTGGTGGGCCTCGGACTGAGCGCAACCCAAGACAACTTCGCGATAGCGCTCGTGGTCGACCTGCGACTTGGGTGGGTCGCCGCGCTCGACCTAATGCGGAACCTGCTCACCGCGGCGTGCACGATCGCACTCGTGCTACTCGATGCCGAGCTCGTCCCTTTCCTCGGGATCTCGATCCCGGTATGCGCCGCCACGACGTTCGCCACGATCATCCTTGTCCGCAACGGACGATCTCTGGCTCCGAGATTTAACCTGCGGCGATGGCGGCAATTTGCCGCGACGGTGCTGCCTTACTCCGCCGCAGTAGCGGCCTCGACGCTTTACTACCGAGTGTCGATCCTGCTCGTATCAGCGATTTCAAATGGCCACCAACTCGGCTACTTCAGCGTGTCCTACCGTGTAATCGAGGTACTCACGGTCGTTCCCACCCTGTTGGTCAGCTCCGCCTTTCCTATTCTCGCCCGCGCGGCGAGAAGCGACCACGCCCGCTTCACCTACGCCATTCGAAAAGTGTTCGAGCTCTCATTCATCGTGGGAGCCTTTATCGCGGTGTCGACAGCGGTAGCAGCCCCGATCGCAATCGACATCATCGGTGGACCGCAATTTCGCCCGGCTGGCGTGGTGCTTGCGTTCGGAGGGCTGGGTCTCGGCGCGATGTTCATCAACGCGGTGTGGAGCTACGGGCTTTTGAGCCTCGGAGAGTTCAAGGCCATTCTGCGTATCAATACCTCGGCACTCATCTTCAACGCCATCCTCGTCGCACCTTTGGTCGAAATCGCGGGTGCCCGCGGAGCTGCGATCGGAACCTCGATCACGGAGGTACTCGTCGCCGTGGTCCAAGGATGGGCCTTCACCCGCACCGGACACCCCGTGCGCACATCACTCGGCATCGTGCCACGTGTCCTGCTTGCCTCTGGAATGGCACTCGTTCCGCTTGCCCTTACCGCAATTCCCACACTCGGAAGACTCGTGATATCTGTCGCCGTATTCACCGCGATCGTGGCGCTCACGCATGCCATTCCGCGCGAGGTCTACCAGTTCTTGCCACTTGACCGCTTTCGCCACCGAACGAGGCGAGCAGGCTCACCGAGCTGAGCCAAGCCTCAACGCCTCGAACTCGGATCCCGGGTCATGAGGTCCTCGACCGAGGAGAGAACCAGATCCTCAAAGCGCTCACGCGAGTAGCTCTTGCTCGCCTCGACCGCCGATCTTGAGAGCTCAGCGCGACGAGCACCGTCGGTCATCAACATCACCGTCTCGCGAACTAGCTCCTCGACCGTCTGCCATCGCACTCCGACGTCTGGAGTTACGATCTCATGCTGGCCGCCGTCGTCGTAGACAAGCGGCACAGCTCCCCAGCTCATGGCCTCAACCGTCGAGATACCAAAGTGCTCGGCGGCTTGTGGCTGCGTCGGCTTTCGGCCATAGCCTGCCGCGTGCCAATAGAGACTGGCCTCGCCCAAGAGATCCACGAGCTCCACTTGGGGAACGTTCAAGGCAAACTCGATCCGATGGCCTGCGGCCTGCTGGCGCAGTGTCGCAAGGTACTTATCCGTCTGATGATCAACAGGAGCAGCGCCTGCCAAAACCAGCCTCCAGCCGCTCCGCACGGATTCCGGCAACGAGACGAACGCATCAATGAGGACGTCTTGTCGTTTCCTGTTCCCTGACGTGTTGAATCGACCGATCGAGAGAATCGTTTGCCCCTTGGCTGCAGCATCGGGCAGGCCACGGTCGATGGTGGGCGAGATCACCCGGGCGTTGATATGCCATCGACGCGTTGCCCACTCTCGGACGAAGTCGGAGTACACGACCGCCTGATACCCCCGAAGTATTCGGGCTCGTTCGAGTGCTCGAATAGGCCGCCACGGTCTGAATCTGGCGAACGGAAACTGAACGATCAGGAGTGAGGAGTGAGCACGGCTCCGCGGTGGAATGTCGATAGTGACAACGACGGCCAGGTCAAACGATGCACTCTGGCGTGTGAATTCTCGGTCAGACATTGCCGACATCACGAAGTCGTCGGGAAGTCCCCGAGCCGAGAGCGTTGACGGTAGTGGAACATCGCGGCCACCGACCACGACATCGAACGATCCTCGAATCGTCTCGGCGACCGCGAACATGTACCGCTCGCCGCCACCGAGCGTCGCTAGATAGGGGTCGTAGACGAGAGCTCTCGCTCTAGCCACGGTGGCCCAGCGCAGAGGGACCCTGGCGCTCCCGAGCTGGATCAGTAAACGTCATTCGAGCGACCAACTCCTTGCCGGACGCGCGCCGAAAAAAGGGAGGCCAAAGCTGGGTCGCTTCGTCGCGAACCACGACGACCACGCCGATTGTGGGCACTGTTGACTCTCCTCATGACTCCCCTGCGGCCATCCTGTCATGCGAGTCCAACGAGATGACGACGTCAATCCACGACACTTCGGCAAGGAGAGACGGGTCCGGCTGCGACATCCTCAGCCGAGGAATACCTAAGTATCGCGTCCGCACGAGCGGGAGTACCACCTCGACAGCCGAATCAAAATAGGCTGTAACGAACTTCTCTGAAGGACGTGGCATGGGAATCGTTACGTTTGGGCTACCTATTGATCTCGCACGTGAGCTCGTGCGTGCGGGCGGGCTTAGCGCTGCCGTGGAAAGCGGAACCTACCTAGGAGATAGTGCTATAGCACTTCGCGAGTTAGTTCCAACGGTCGTAAGCATCGAGCTCCTAGATGAGCTTTATGAAAGGGCGAAACGCAACGTTGGAAATAGGGAAGGAATCGAGCTCCTAAAAGGCTATTCACCACTCGTGCTTTCAGAGATCGTAGATCAGCTACCAGGACCGACATTATTTTGGCTGGATGCACATGGGGGAACAGAAGGTGTTCCAGATCTCGATGCAGAATTCAGCGAATGTCCGCTGATGGACGAGCTCGCAGCAATTGCCAAGTCTCCCTTCGCTAACAGAAGCTGCATCGTCATCGACGACGCCCGCGCTTTTTTTGGACCCATGCTGCAACACGACCCAAGTCAGTGGCCGACGTTTTCGGAAGTGAGTGACTACCTCCGCACGATGGGCGATCGGTACGTCACCGTTCTCGACGATGTGATCATCGCCGTTCCTTCCGATCTGCAATCGACCGTGAACGCCTGGTGGCGAACCAAACTCAGCCAGCGTCACGGCTATGAGGCACTACAAGAAAGAGTGCAGCAGCTCTCAGATCCGTCCCCGCTCGAGGCGTCCGTGCGTCTCGCTCGAAGCCTCTTGCCAGGGCGACTCCGCAACAGCGTCTCGCTCTGGCTGACGAGTCACGGCGTCAAGGCTCCAGCGGCGCGGCAGAACTACCTTGGGTCTGACCAGATCATCGGAGACGAGCAGGCGAAAGCATCGCCGCGCGGATGATCTACAACATCGAGAGCCGCACGGGCCCCAGCTCCCAACAGAACGTGCCGCGCCTGGCCGAGAAGGGTCTCGTCGTTGCGCGCCACAATCCCTGACAGCACCACTCGGTCCGTCGCGGACGCGCCTTCAAGTAATGGAACCAGGGCCTGGATTTCAGTTGCCGTTGTCCTTGCGTACTGCATCGCCGCGCTAGCCGCGAATTGGCCTGCATGGCCTGGCGATCCGTCGCTAATACGTCAGGGTGACCCGTCGCTCGTGACTTGGTTCCTCGCGTGGTGGCCGCACGCGATCTTGCGGGGTCAGAACCCTTTCTTTACGACCGCCATGAACTACCCGATTGGCATCAACATGGCCGACAACGTTGGGATGGCGCTGCTCTCGCTACTCACCGCGCCGCTGACTCTCACCGCAGGACCGATTGCCAGCCTCAATCTTTTGGACTGGCTGGCCTTTCCAGCTTCTGCTGCTGCTATGTACTTTGTTCTGCGACGGTACATCCGATGGCCTCCGGCAGCCTTCCTCGGGGGCGCTCTCTACGGCTTCTCGCCATACGTCGTCGGTCAGGCAAATCAGCACCTCTTTATCGCGATCATTCCGTTGCCACCGCTCATTTTCATGTGTGTGTTCGAACTCTTGGTACTCCGCTCGCCGAACCAGCGACGATGGGGCGTTGCGCTCGGGCTTTTGGTGGTGGCGCAGTTCTTCATCGCGCAAGAGATCGCGGTTACGACCGTCGGGATGGGCGCGATCGGATTGGGGTTACTCGCCATCGTCAGGCCTCGGTCGGCTCTCCCGGCTCTTCGTCACGCAATGGAAGGGCTAGTTCGAGCGGTCGTGATCGTCGTCGCGTGCCTCGCGTATCCGTTCTGGGCTGACGTCGCGGGTCCTGAGCATTACACCGGGGCTGCCCATGTCGGGGGTCTCAGTGCGGACCTCCTCGGAAGTGTTCTACCCACGTCGGAGCAACTCTTCGCGCCTGCGAGCTGGCTCGCCATCGGTAACAAGCTCGTTGCGGGCAATGTCGCGGAAAATGGGAGCTACCTGAGTATTCCGATCCTCGCTCTGGCGGCCTTCTTCGTTATTCGCTACCGACGTGACCGCTGGATCCGATACGTAGCCGCCCTAATGGTGGTGGCATGGGTACTAACGCTCGGGTGGCGCCTAGTCATCGACGGAACACAGACGAGCGTTCCCCTGCCGTGGAGTCTCTTTCAGAACGCGCCGATACTCCAGAATCTGCTCGCTGTTCGCATCACGCTGTTTGTCTGGCTCTTCGCAGCACTTCTGATCGCCCTGGGCCTCGATCGCGCGTATGACGAGTTCAAGCTAGGTCGACGCAATTCGTTACCTGCATCGCACGGACCTTCCCAACGTACGCGGAGCGCTCTCCTGGCTTCGACCGTTGCGTTGCTGACGTGCGCGTCGCTTGTGGCACTCATCCCGAAGTGGCCCTACTCCGGCACCGCACCCGCCGGCGTACCCTCATATTTCACCTCTGGCGCCGCCAAGCAGATTCCCGTCGACAGCGTGGTTCTGATCTCTCCGTATCCGGTGCAAGGGACTCAGAGCTCAGAGCCTCTGCTCTGGCAAGCGGTGGCCGGCTTACGCTTCAAGATCATCGGGGGTTATGGCGAGTTCGCGCTGCCAAACGGTGGTGCCACCGGCTACCCGGCCGCCCTGTCGCCTATCGCGATCGAGGACTTTCTCGGGAACGAAATGACCGGAGAACCAGGCTTTTTCGGATACGGCATGCCGCAACTGACCCCGAAGTCAGTCTCGCAATTCCGAACATTCCTGCGGCGGTATCGGGTGGGAACCGTCTTGGACTCCAAACTCGGCTTGTACCCGGCGCCCGTTTATCAGCTTTTCTCGATGACGCTCGGCCCGCCGTCAGCCTCAGAGGGCTCGATCATGGCGTGGTACGGCGTCCAGAATCGTTTGCGCTCGAATCCCAAATGAGGCGGTCAGTTCGCTAGGGACATCGGTGGATAGATGCTGGTCGCTTCAAGGCTCAGCCGCGCACCACGACCGCTATCAGAGCTCGACTCGTTAGCAATCAGCGGATTCACGAGATCAAGTAGGGGTACTCCTCAGCTGCTTGGCCGAGCTTGCGAACAAGTGGCTGAAACAACGCATCGACCAACGAAGAGATCCAAGTCGGCGAGCGCAACTCGGATCGAACACGGACCGAATGGTGTCGCCCGAGGCGAGGCTGTCGCGCAGGCAAGATGGCGCCGCTTGCCGTAGGCGGGCTGGACCCGCGCAGTACGCTCGTCGCTATGCCAACAGCCAAAGAAGATCTCCGGCGGCGGGTAGATGAACTTACCTGGTTTCATCAAATCGACCTTGGAGGCGGAATTGTTACGCCAGGCAGAGACAAGACCGCCCGCAAGCTAAAGGCGTTGCAATTGCCGTCACTTGCCGGCAAGACCGTCCTCGACATCGGCGCAAACGACGGCTTCTTCTCCTTTGCGGCCGAGCGTGCCGGGGCATCCCGGGTCGTCGCCGTTGATTCATATGCCTGGAGTAGCTCGTCCACGCCCGATGCGCCACTAGCGCAGACGAAGGCCGCCTTTGACCTCGCGCACGACGTGCTCGGGTCCCGAGTCGAGACGCTCGAAGCCGACCTGTACGACCTGACGGTGGAGGAAGTCGGAAGCTTCGACGTGGTGCTGATGCTTGGAGTGTTGTATCACCTGCGCAACCCGATGCTTGGGCTAGACCGCCTCGCCAGCCTCACCAAAGAGCTGATGGTGGTTGAGTCGTTGGTAGATCTGGTTTGGAGTCGTCGTCGAGTTGTCGGCTTCTATCCAACGGACGCGATCCCAGAGGGTGAGCCGAACTGGTGGGCTCCAAATCCGCTCGCGATGCGCGCCATGCTCCTTACCTCTGGCTTTCGCGAAGTTGAGGTCATCGGAGAACGCGGCGTCATCAGCAAGATTGGCCATACGGCCTACAACGCCGGCAACATCGTCCACAGCCGGATAATTGATGCCCGGAGCCGGATAACCGATGGCCGCCTACCCCTCGATTGGACCTGGCTGAGTACGGACCGAGCCATCATGCACGCCCGTCGGTAGGTGTGGTCTGTGCACCGACCACCGATGGCTTCGCGGATCGTTGCTGGCGGCGGGAACCTGGTTGGCAGCGCCCACCAACAAGCAGCGCCGAGCAACACACCACGACGGACCTGACTCAGAGCTCTAGCGTCTCGTCCAACCCGAGGACCTCGGGACGCTTACCTCCGGCTACGGCTCGTTTTTTCTCGACAGGACAAAGACCTCACAGAGGTCCGGGCACCCGAGTCCCTTGGCGTCCATAACCTCACCGCCGAATTCAACGATCTCGATCCCCAGGTTCCCCTGCTGGAGAGAGTCGTACTTCGTCAGTTTTATTTCGCGCGAGGTTATTTCGAACTCGCGCAAACCGAGATAGAGAGCAATAGAGGGGAACAACGGCAGGAATTTCTCGGCAAGATCAAACCCAAAGCGGTGGTAGGCACGAGTATGATCACCGTGGAATTCATCCCACGTAATAGGCGTGTAGTGGCCTTCAAGGATGGGAACCTGAAAAAAGAGCTTTCCGGTGGGTGATAGAAGACTGGATAGACCACCAATAGCGTGGTGATAGTCAGGTATATGCTCAAGAACATGTGAGCAAATAATGATATCGAACTTTCCGAGAAGACCCGCATAAGTCTCCGGATCTAGAAGGTCTATCTTCACGTCAGTTCGGTGCGCCGATTCGTCGAAGTCCGAAGCGACGTATTCTTTGAAGGCGCTACTGTATAGCGGTAGTCGGGTCGTGTAGCTTCTCGGCGAGAACTCGAGGACCGTGTAAGCCTTAAGATTCGAGTTCCTAACAATCGGCGCCGCTGATACCGAGCCGTCGAACTGCCGGAGTATGGCCTCGTACACGACCCGCTCCCGCGCAATGCTCCCGCAGGAAGGACACTCCAGACCCTCCGAATGTTCGGGTCCGAGATGCGGAAACATCTGGCCACAGAAGTTGCACGTAATTCTACGAATTGGTAGATGTCCAAGTGCACGAGTCGCTGATCTTCGACCCTTCGCGGCTAGGGCCTTTACCGCCGATGAGGTTGAAGTCATGGTCTCGCAAGGTTAATCGACCGATCCCGGCCGACCGGTGCCAAGACCCCGTCTCGTGATCTCTAAAGACATCTCCGGCCCGCCGACCTGGTCGCTCCCGAGACTCGAATTACCGATCGTTTCTGTGACGGTTGCCGCTCCCGGTGACGATTGACGGAGAAGATCGCGTCAATCAGTCCGAAACTTCCACAGCACGATCGCTTCTTGGGGGGTGTCGTCGTATTGCGCCGATGCGGTTCGGATGAAGTACTTGCCGTACGTCTTCGACCAATCTTCGGTGCAAACCGAGTCGGTGACCATCCAGCCGATCCCCGCTGCTGCGAGCTGCGATGCCTTAAGATCCCCTTTAATTGCTGAGACCCACACTGCGTTGATCTGGTTGTGTCGATTGGGCCAGGCGAGTCCGTCACCAAAGAACGCGACTCTTGCTCCCGTCGTGGCTTTGAATGTGGTCGGTCCCACACAGAGGTCGGTAAATATCAATTGATTGTTCGTCACCTGGTGGGCGACCGTCTTCATAGCGTCGTAGACCGGGCCGGTGTACGTGAAAGTCTGACCTTCTAGCGACCGGTAGAAGCGGAACCAGTCGATCGATGAGGCACCCATTAAGCCCACGGTGATAACTGCGAGTGAAGCAACGAGGACCCGCCACCGTGGCGGCACTCTGTTTTGTCGAGCGAGCCGAGGGGAAAGATGGAGGGAGCACACCTCCAACGCCACTGGGATAATCGTGAATGCGATCAGCGCGTAACTGTCGATCCAAAACTGATAGGGCTCCTGGTTCGTGCCCCAAGCGTCATTCGTTGTCAGAAAGAACCAGGCTGCGATCGAACCTCCTGCATAGGCCACCCAGAAAGCCCGCCGACGTACAACTCCCGCGATCAGGATCATTACAAGCGGGACGAGCAGGGGGAGCGCGCACGCGAGCCCATGCTTCCAATCAACGCCGAGTCGAGCGGTGACCGTCTGACGGAAGTTGAGAAATGGGTCTCCGGCATGAAGGGCTTCCGACACGCTGATCAGCTGCGGCGCTGCCGCGGCAGCGAGCGCTAAGAAGGGGGCGACTATTCGCCAACGCCACTTTGCAAGGGCCATGCAGAAGCCTGGAAGTGCTGGCAGTAGGCCGATCGGGAGGGTGTTCAGCCTTCCAATGGAGTTCGCGAATGACGGTCCAACTAGGAAGACGACCGGAAAGAGGGTCGCACTCAGCGCAATGGGCCACAGGCGACGATCGACCGCGAGGTGGTAGGCCGACAGTCCGTAGATCGCGAAGAAGAGGGCGGTGAAGAAACTGTAGGTGTCGACATTTGCGAGAAGTCCGACCCCAGCACCCACGAGTACGCCAGTGGCACCGAGCCGCCGGTCGCCGTGACGGACTGCTGCGAAGAGCATTAAGAAGAGCAGGCTGATGAGCACGAGCGCTGCTGCCGTGCTGTTGAGAGGGAACATCGTGGCGAACGGGGACCACAGCAGCCCGTGCGATTTAAGAGGTTGGTACCAGACGATGCCGTGGAAGGAGAGCGTGCCAACGAGAAATGGGAGCGCTCCGAGGCAGGCCGCCCACCATCTGCGAGATACCAGGACTGCGCCCAAGCCGACGCCGACGACGAGGATCACCTGGAGAGACACCCCGACGAAGTTCCACACCGCCGCTGGTGGCGCGTGGGTGATATATGAGATGAAGCCCAGCGCTGTCAGGTAGAGATGCGGATCGCTGAAATGTCCGGTCTCCGTAAACGGTTCGACGGAAGCGAACCGCCCCTGTGACCCATTCACTACAGCTGCAAACAAAGTGAGTTGATCGCCTTGGAAGAATGCTCGAAAGGAACTCCAGCCCCAACCAGGTCTAATTAACATCGACAGCTGGGTCATCAGGTAAATGAACACTGAGAAACCACAGCCGGCAATGACGCCGATTGCCCTCGCACATCGGCTGCGATGCGCACTGTCGTGCGCTGACATATGCACCTCATCGGAGACGGGGACGTGTTCGCCGCTCAAGTCCCGGCCAGTCAGGGCGTCACCAGGAGAGGTCGGCAGCACGAGGCTCAGGTTACGCGGCAGCCTCGGATTCGATATGGCATAGCGTAAACTGGCGTGGCGACACTCACCGACAGGCCCGGCAAGAGGGCTCTAGCGGAAGGGATCTGACTATCGGCGAGTTGCGTTTGTTGAGGCGCAATCGAGAACGTCGCGCCATGGCCGAGAGGATGAGTCGTCGTCCACTGGGCGTGCTCGGGACTGCTATTGCCACATGCACTGACCTTCTGCAGTGGTGCAGTGCAAAGCTCAGGCTCCAGCTCAGAGGGACTATCCGCCGATCACGAGTGGCCCTTGTTCGAGGCGCGGACGGACCTTTTGACGCGCGACCACGGCCTGGAGCACGCCTGCGTTCACGATTCGATACTTGATGTGAGCCTGCTTCAGCCCTGCGATAAAGATCGGCTCCGTCTCTAGATCTGGCCCGCCGACAATGTGGAATGGTGAGTCAGGCGTAATCACGGCGGGGTTGACGAAGATCCACGCCGCTTTCGGGGAGGCCATCGCGGCGGCGTCGATGCCCGGCCATCGATCGAGATCGGATCCGATCCCCGAGGTGTCGATGACCAGCTTGCCGTCACTTAGGTAGTCGAGCTCATAGGCGACCCAGTAGTCGGCGTAGCCATACTTGATGCCCGCTGACTCAAGCGCGTCAGCCGCGGCGACTGCCGGTCCATCCGGGTTCACCCAGCTTCGACTAAATGTCGTCAATTCGACCCCGGTGAAATTGTGAAATGTATAGATCGACAGCGCGAGCCCAACCACGACGACGAGGCTCATCACAACCTCACCTCCGCGGAGCACTCGAGCCCACGACATGCCACGGAGCCGGTACCCGACCTCGTCGATACCGACAGCGATCGTCAGGGCAAAGAGCGGGCCGAGGTAGACGGCGTACCTACCGTCCGACCAGAACCCCGTACCTGGATTCTCGGAGTAGAGCACGGGGAAAAGGAGCACGCCAACGGCCAGCGCCGTTGCCCGTCCCCGTTTCCAAAGGCAGATCAGAAAGCTAAAGCCGCCGATCGAGATCGCGAGGACGGCAACGATCCACGAAAGCGTGGCACTGCTGAACCAAGCGCCCGTATAGGGCTCACGGAGCCCAAGCTGCATCGGCACGACGTAGAGGATGAAGGTATGAAAGTGAAGGTTGAGTTGCGTCCATATGGTGCCTTCCGCGCCGTTGAACGACGACACGTTCAGCGAAGCGAAATGATCTTTGACGTTGCTCCAGAGCCAGGGAAGCGCGCCGAGGAGAGCTAGCCCCAGCATCACACTCAGACGAAGCAGCCGGTCGCGGAGCCATCTGCCCTCGCGATTGCTGAGAAAGACCGCGAGGATGAGCAGCCCGGCGATCGGGTAGAAGTAGGTGATCTCCGGCATCGACCACCATCCGAGACCTACCGCGAACCCGAAGAGCGCGCAGTCAAGAAAGCCGCGCTTTATATGCAGTAGCTCTGGATAATCGAGCAGCCGAAGCGCCTCTAAGACGGCGACGAGACCACAGGCCATAGCCAGTCCCCGACCCTGGTAGATGCTCGAGGAGAAGATATTGACCATAGGTGCGGCAAAGACAACTGCCCCAGCTAGCGCCGCAATTGCTCTCGACCGGACGAGACGAAGTGCGATCCTCCAGACAAGAACCGCTGCTGCTACCGAGAACAATGTCGGTTCGACGTGGAGCGCGAAGGTGGCGTGGCCGGCAATCGCGACCATGGCAGCAAGCGGATAGAACTCGGCACCGCCGTAGACCTGCCCGGGGTAGAAGGCCTGGAAGTGGCCGTGCAGGATTCCCTCAGCGAGCATGCCGGCGTTGGCCTCATCCGAACTGCTTGGCTGATGGAACAGCAACCAGATCCGAATGACTGCGCCGATCGCGACTGTCACCACAACGAGCGCAGTGATCACGAATCGCCACGAGCCCGTTGCGGTCCTCCGGGCCTGGGAGAGCTCGAGGCGCGCGCCTACCTGTGGTTCGTCGATCACTTCACTACCAGGGGGATAGGTCAAGCTGCGGAATCGCCTGTCACATCCGGCCCCGACGTCACTGCAGCTTGGAGAAGCGGAACCTCACCAGCGCGATAAGCGCACCGAAGCCGTCACGCCACGTGATCTTCTTCCCTTCCGACACCTCGCGCCCCGCGTAGGAGATCGGGACCTCATAGATGCGATACCCACGACGCAGTACTTTCGCGGTGATCTCCGGTTCAAAGTCGAACTTGTTGGAAACGATGGTGAGCCCATCCAACACGCGTCGGTCAAAGACCTTGTAACAGGTCTCCACATCCGAAAGCGTCGTTTGGTAGAGAAGATTCGTCACGAGCGACAAGAACCGGTTGCCAAGCCAATGGAGCAGCAACATGTTCTTCCGCTCCCCGGTAAATCGGCTTCCGTAAACGACCACCGCCCGGTGTCGAAAGAAAGGTGCGAGCAGCTTCGGCCAATCCTCAGGGTCGTACTCGAGGTCCGCGTCTTGGATGAGCAGCAGATCGCCGGTCGCCCGCGACAACCCAGTCCGGATTGCGGCGCCCTTCCCACGATTCCTCTCGTGCGTGACCACCTGCACCGTCGAGTCGACGAGGACCTTCAGCACTTTCTCTGTGCCGTCGGTGGATCCGTCGTCGACGACGATCACGTCGATGACGAGCCCCACGTCTACTGATCGAATTCGTCGCAGGATCTCTGCGACGGTGTTCCGTTCGTTGTACACCGGAACGATCACCGTCAGCGTCTTGTAGTCCATATCCTCGAGAGAGGCCAATTGCAAACCAGTTCTCCGTTCTCTAGACCAACGACGCGAAGTACTCGACCGTACGCGTGAGCCCAACCTTCAGCTCGATCTCCGGCTCCCATCCCAATCCGGTGCGGGCGAGGGTGATGTCAGGGCATCGGCGCACAGGGTCCTGCTCGGGAAGCGGCGCGTACGTGATCCCCGAGCCCGAGCCGACGATCTCTTGGACAACATGGGCGATCTGTAACACCGTGCGCTCGTCGGGATTGCCGAGGTTCACAGGTCCGGTTATCTCGCTATCGAGTAGCGCAATCAGCCCGCGAACCTCGTCATCGACGTAACAGAGCGACCTTGTTTGTGAGCCGTCCCCGTACACCGTGAGAGGTCGGTCCTCGAGGGCTTGGACGATGAAGTTCGAGACGACCCTGCCGTCGCCCGGACTGAGCCTCGGGCCATACGTGTTGAAAAGGCGCGCAATAGCCACATCGGTGCCTTTCGCCCGGTGGTAGGCCATCGTCAAAGTCTCCGCGAATCGCTTGGCCTCGTCGTAGACACTCCGTGGTCCGATCGTGTCGACGTTGCCCCGGTAGTCCTCCCGCTGGGGATGGACGGTCGGGTCCCCGTAGATCTCACTCGTCGAGGCCAACAAGTATCGTGCGCCGTCCTCCGAGGCGATGTCGAGAAGCTGGCGCGTCCCGTCACTGCCCGCGGCCATCGTCTCGAGTGGGTGCAGAAGATAAGCGGGCGGCGAGGCTGGAGAGGCAAAGTTCAGCACTGCATCAAATGGGCGCTCGACGTGAAATGGTCTGCTCACGTCGGCGATCACGACGGACATGCGAGGGTCCGCCTCAAGATGCGAGAGGTTCGATCGACGCCCCGTCGAGAGATTGTCCAACGCCACGACCGAGTCGCCGCGTGCTAGAAGTTGTTCGCAGATGTGAGAGCCGAGGAAACCCGCGCCGCCGGCGACGAGAACCCTCACGGGCGCCCGATACCGGAGTACGCAAACCCCGCTGCTCGAAGCGCTATCGGATCCAGCAGGTTCCGAGCATCGACGATCGCAGGAGTCGTCATGAGCTCCCCAACCTTGTCGAAGTCGATGTTCCGGAACTCATCCCACTCAGTCAAGATGGCGACGACCCGGGCTCCGGCACAGGCGTCGTAGGGGCTCGAGAAGAGCTCAACCCCTTCAAGGTCCTCTGCATTCGAGCCCGTCGCGACGGTCGGGTCGTACGCTCGAAGCACCGCTCCTTCAGCTCGCAGGCGACGGGCGATGTTGACCGCCGGAGAGTCGCGACGATCGTCGGTGTTGGCCTTGAAGGTCAGGCCCCAGAGCGCGACGTCAGCTCGCCCGAGCGAGCCACCCGCAGCGATCCGAATCTTTTCCACCACTCGGTTGGCGTGGTCGTCATTTTGGGCAATAACGGCGCGAAGCACCGCGAAGTCGTAATCGAACGACTCGGCGATTCGGACAAGTGCGGCGGTGTCTTTCGGAAGGCATGATCCGCCCCATCCTGGACCAGGGCTCAGAAAGTCGAAGCCGATCCGCTTGTCATACCCAAGAGCGATGATGAGATCACGCACGTCGGCGCCTGCTGCATCGCAGAGGGTCGCAATCGAATTAATGAAACTCAACTTCGTTGCAAGAAAGGCATTCGCTGCGTACTTGATGGTCTCAGCCGTTATCGGAGAGGTGACGATCAGCGGAGCATTCGTCGAATCGAAGAGCTCCGCGACGCGCCGGGCAACTAACGGATCATCGACACCGACCACGATCCGATCAGGGTGCAGGCTGTCAGCTACTGCCGAGCCCTCGCGGAGGAACTCAGGATTCGAGACGACCGTCACGTCGGGACGCTCGAGCATCCCTGCAACCAGCACCGAGGTGCCTGCCGGCACTGTCGACTTGATCACGACCACCGCGTCACGAACAAGCAGCGCGCCGATCTCGTCGATCACCACTTTCACCGCCGAAAGGTCGGCAGAGCCGTCGTCGCCTTGCGGCGTGGGGACACAGAGGAAGATGAAGTCCGCCTCAGGAATCGCATCCACCGCGGAGTTGACGACACGAAGCTTGCCCGAGCCCAATCCAGCCCGGAGCAGCTCTTCGAGATCCCGCTCAACGATGGGAGACTTCCCGCTCGAGAGCTGCGCGTAACGAAGGAGATTCGACTCCGCGAGGACGACGGCGTGGCCGAAATGCGCCAACACGGCCGCGGTGACGGCCCCGACATAGCCAGCTCCAATGACCGCAACTCGCTCGGACCGGCCCACGTGCTCTCCTTCGCTCAGTCGTCTCGACAACCTTACAGTTGGCATGAGATTCTCTCGTTGAGCCTCGCCCTGATATTTCCCACGTGTCTAGTGGCGATTCGCTCCAAGGCCTCGGCAATCGTCACACCTGTTCGGTACTGCTCTGTCGGAGAAACAGGGGCCTTTGGCCACTGCCGCGTACGCTTCTCGAGTCAAGTCGCGGTCAGGATGCGGCTGCGGAGGAGGGACGGGCATCAACCGGCGGACGCAGTATCTCATCGCCATCGCTCTCGCCATCTTCCCGATCGTGTATGGACTGTTCGGTCTCCATCTCGGCCAGGACATCGGCTTTGACACCTTGAACTATCACTACTTCGGTCCGTACTGGCTGCTCACCAACCATCTCCACGACTTTGTACCCGCTCAAGAGCAGACGTACCTCAGTCCCTTGCTAAACGTCCCGACCTATCTCCTCCAACGCTCGATCTCGGCCCGAGAGGCGTCGTTCCTGATAGCGGCCGCGGAGGGCACGGCTATCGTCCCGCTTTATTTCATTGCCCGGCGGGTCACCTCGAATCGAGGTGTAGCCCTAGTTGTTGCAGTCCTCGGACTGTTCAGCGCAATCGCCTGGTCAGAGATCGGGACCTCGTTCGGCGACAACTTGGTAGCCATTCCCTTGATCACCTCGATAGCCCTCGTTGGGCGCTTTCACGCGACGACCGATCGCGACAAGGGGCCTGGCCGGTGGTTGCTTGTCGCTGCGGGTCTGGCGAGCGGAATAGGCGCGGGACTCAAGCTAGCCGAGGTACCGATCGCGCTTGGCTTCCTCGTCGCAATTCCGTTTCTCGACGACAGCTCTCGCGCACGAATCACAGGATCACTGAAGTATCTGGCTGGCGCCATCCTCGGCGCAGGAATCGCCTACGGCTACTGGGCCTACGAGCTGATCTCACGCTTTGGTGGGAATCCCTTCCTCCCGTTCTTCAACAACATCTTTCACTCGCAGTTCGCCCCGATATCGAAGAACACCGACAACCGATTCCTGCCGCACGGCTTCCTGGAGTTCGTCTTCTATCCGATCGTGTGGACCCTGCATCCGCATCACTCCGAAGAGGTGGGCTTTCGTGAACTGACGCTTCCGATCTGCGAGGTACTCCTCTTTCTCGCCGTCGCGACCAGGCTCTACCGGCTGGCGCGGACCAGGGAGTGGCAGCCGCTCTTCGCCAGTGGACTCGAGCGCTTTATCGTCATCGGATCAGTTGCGAGCATCCTGATCTGGGCAGACGTCTTTGGCATCTACCGCTACATCACGGTTATCGAGATGCTCGGGTTCGTCCTGATTTGGATCCTCACGAAATCGGTCCTCGCTGGCCTCTCCCCTGTCTCGGTCAACATCCGGGCATTCGCCACGGTGATCGTGCTGCTCTTCATCCTCTGCGTCGCGACCGAGCAACCCGCCAACTTCGGGCGGTCAGGCTTTGCGGCCAAGTACTTCACGGTTTCTGTGCCGAAGCCGCTTCGGAGCGCGAACAACACCTTGTTGATGCTCGGCACAGAGCCCTACGGCTATGTCATTCCATTCCTGCCACCGAGCACCGACGTCATACGGCTCCAGGGGAGCTTGGTCCCAACGGAGTACACGAATGCGCTGATCGCGGATCGGTTGAAGCGGGCGGCGTCCGTCTACATCATCTGGATGAGCGTGCAAAGGCGAGCTCAGTTTCTCCGCGACAATGCCTTCGAGTGGACCAACTTCGGATTTGGACTGGCGACCACGTCGTGTTCTGCGTTCAAAACCGAGCGCGGTGACGAACGCGCGTACGTGCGCTACTGCCGGCTCGTGCCCGAGAGCGTCGCACCGGCGGCGCCCAGGTGACAGCCGAGATCACGCTCACGACTACCACGAATGCTTGGAGTCCGCCAGTAGCATCGGCGCAGTCCAAGGCCGTGCTTTTCGTTTCTCGGGAGATGTTGCCAGCCGTATTCACCAACTGCAGCGGGAAGGTCGAGGAGTGAGCGATAGCGCAGGGGTCTCCGGCGAGCAGGGCCTGCAGACCGACGTACTCGACGAGCTTACCGCGGCTGTGAATTATCGGAACGTCCTCGCAGGGCTCAGCCTGCCATGGCTCGGCGAGCACGCTGTCGAGATCGGCTCAGGCAACGGCGACTACGCGAGCTCCTGGGTGGAAAAGGGCCAGCGGCTCACCGTCACCGAGGCGCTTGAATCTCGCCTGTCGACACTGCGAGAGCGATTCGAGGACAATCCGCTGATCGATGTGGCGGAGATTCGGCTGCCCTCTGAGATGGAGGCTACCTATTCCGCCGCGATCGCCTACAACGTGCTCGAACACATCGAAGACGACGTCGCCGCCCTGGCCTCGATGCGACGACTCGTCCGCGTCGGTGGCTACGTTGCAGTCATCGTTCCCGCATTCGAAATAGGGATGAGCGATTTCGACCGAAAGATCGGACACTTTCGCAGGTACCGGACGAGCATGGTCGCCGAGCGAATGCGAGCTGCCGGTCTCGAACCGGTGTCGGTCCGCTACATCAACTTCGTCGGCCTCGTGATGTGGGTGCTGCTCGTTAGATGCCTGCACCAACCGCCTCGCAACTCTGCAGCACTGCGCCTCTACGATCGCTTCGTCGTGCCCGTCGTCGCGGCGCTTGAGTCCAAGGTCAGCTTCCCGTTCGGCCAGTCCGTCTTTGCTGTCGGTCAACGAGTAGGCGACTAGGGCGAAGTGCCTGGTGAAGCAGTCTGACGCCTCAGCTCACCCGTGCTGGTTGAGTAAGCTCACCAGCCGAGGATGCGACGAATGCCATTGCGCGAGGACCCGGCCGATCAAGCTCGCCCGAAATGACCGACGTGGGAGAGATGACCTTTCTGGCTCGTAGGCCATGGTTGGCGCAGCCGCGATCTCAGGTGAGTGGTCTCTTCTCTCGACTCACCATGATCTCGTCGACAGGGTTGACCCACACCTCGATCAACATTGGCTAAGGCCTTTCGCATCACTAAAGACGGTGCGCTCGCGGAGTGGACTCGCACCGCTACCTGGGTCTGTTACTACCTGGCGATGATCGGGCTACCCATCGGCTGCGGGCTAAAGGCCGTAGCCATCGGCCAGGACGTCAATTACGACTCGCTGAATTACCACATCTATGACGCCTGGGCCTTCTTGAACGGCAGAACTTTCTCCGACTTGTTCCCTGCCGGCTCACAGACCCTCATCGACCCACTCATCGACGTGCCGACCTATCTGCTCCAGGCACACGCTTCGCCCCACGTCGCGGCCTTCACGATCGGCTTCGAGCAGGGTCTCGGTCCCGTTCTCACGATGGTCATCGTCTGTCGAATGCTGAAATCGCCGATACTGGCCGTGCTCGCCGGGCTAACCGCTGCCATCGCTGGTGGATTCGCCTCCGAACTCGGCAACGACATGGGTGACTCACTTCTGGCCCCGGTCTTCGCGCTCGCCGTGCTCTTTGCCTTCAATGCCATCCGCAGCACTCACTCGCCAGCCCATGTCGCAAGCGGGGCGAAACAGCGCTGGAGGCGCACCTGGCAACGGCTGAGACCTGAGTATCGGTGGTGGCTCGCCAGTGGGCTCGCTGCGGGAGCAGGTGGTGGCCTCAAGTTCGCACAGCTTCCGATAACAATCGGCGTCATCATCGGAGCTGCAGTCGTTGTCGGCTCCGTTCGGCTTCGCGTGTCGCGGCTCCTCTTTAGCAGTCTTGGCGGGCTCGTCGGCCTCGCGTTGACCGCCGGGCAGTGGACCATCGAACTCTGGCAGCACTACGGAGACCCATTCGCGTTCATCGGTGGACCACTCGCCGGTTTCGCGGACCCCTACTTCGTCCAGGCAGCACCCACTGCAGCGGGAGCGGGGGGTCCGCTTCCTTTCCGAGTCGTCCAGACGCTCTGGTCGCCGGTGACGGCGTTCTTCCGCCCATTGGAGTTCTCCGAGCTTCCCGTGAAAGAGGCATCGCTCGCGGTCGCGACAGCGATGCTTTTTCTACTGGTGATCGTTGCGGTCATCACAGCTGTAGCCCTCGTCGTGCGGCGCGGGCGACCCCGACGGGGCAACTCTCGAAGCGTTGCGGCCACCGCCGTTGATGGCGCAACCGCTGACTTTGACTGGCTGATGATCTGCGTGCTCGTCGTGAGCGTGCTGATCTGGGCCCATTATCTCGACATCTACCGGTACCTGATCCCACTCGAGGTCCTCGCCCCGGTCCTCGTCATCGCCCTCTTCCGACGCTTCACCGCTTTCGTCCGCTCGCCTCGACAACGAGCGCTGCTTCTGTCGCGAGCCCTCCCGATCTTTTTCATCGTTGTCAGCGTCTTCTCGATCGTGACCTCGGCGCCGTCTGGCTACTGGGACCGTGCACCATTTGGCGCGACATGGTCGTCGCTCACGACTCCGAAGATGCTGCAGAACGGCAAGACCAACATCCTCGTAGGGTTGAGCTCGCCGGGGTCACCATCGGCGTTCATGTTGACGCTGCTGAAGGGTCACTTCATCGCCGTCGGCGGATTATCGGGCGAGAGCTCTACCGACATGTTGACGCCGACCACGATCAAGCTGGTCGACGCGACCTTCACCAAGGTTCGAAAAGACGGCGGCAGCGTCATCGGCTACTGGCGAAACGCTCCAACCGCCGAAGGCGCACTCAACCTCGTGAATGCAATAGATCCTTACAAAGAGCGGATGGGAACCTGTGTCAGTGAGTACATGACCGTCGCTTCCTACCTCCAGATCGTCACCTTCTGCCAATTCGTCCCGGCACAGGCGAGTAAGCGGTAGCCATCGAACTACGCCGTACGTCGGTCGTGACAACGGGCCAGCGCTCGAGCGCCATAGAACCAGCGGAACATGACGGAGGAGCAGCGCCGATCTCCGAGGTGCGTGGAAGACCTCGACACCACTCGGCCAGTACGATTGGCTCTGATACCTGGGCCGATTGTCTGGCTCCGCACCGCATTCAAGGAGACGATCGTGGCGGGTTCGAGTGCGTACTGGTTGGAGGCCGAGGCGAACGCCGAGGTTGGGTTTCCGCCCAGCGGACGGGTCTTTCGGCGGGGTCTCGGCAAGCTCATGTGGCCGTTCCTTAGCCATCAGGTCGCCGTCAATCGGGCGCTACTTGCCGAACTGGATGTCGTTCGCCAGCGCCTCGACCAAGCCGAGCAGCGACTGGATCGAGCCGACGGCGACCTCGCGCACCACACCGAAGTCCTCGTAAGGCACGAGGAGCCACTCGACCGATACGGACTGCACCTCACCTTGCTGCAAAAAAACGTCGAAGAACTCGGGAAGACGTTCGAGTCGGTGGCGGGCGAGCTGTGGACGAGCCGTGACATAGCGAGCACCGCACTTCAAGAGACGCGGGCGCTCGCGCCGTCGGTAGAGGAGCTGATGCTGATACCCGGTGAGCTCCGCCAGATCGAGCAGCAGGCCTTCGCTCGATTCCACGATGCGATGTCCGCGATGCGAACCGAGTTCGGTGACGTGAGCCAGTTGATCGAGGAGCGCTTCGAGGACTTCAAACGCCTCGAGATCGGGGTGCAGGACGCACGCGGACGGCTCGTCGCGATCGAGATGCTCTTGAGCACGATCCGTCGGGGGTTGCCATCGGAACCATCCGCGCGCGAACTACCGACGACTCCTGGCACCGCGGATCTGATGTATGTCGGGCTAGAAGAGCTGATGCGTGGTCCGAGGGAGACGATCATGGCGCGCCTGACGGGCTATCTCGATGAGATCGCTGCACAGAAGAGTCGCGGGCCGGTCCTCGACGTCGGATCAGGCCGCGGCGAATGGCTGGCGATGCTGAAGGAAGCAGGCGCCGACGCGTACGGGGTCGAGATTGAGATGGCCTACGTCACTGGGGCACGCGAGCGCGGACTCGACGTCCGACACGAGGATCTACTCCCACATATCCGGTCCCTCAAGGACGCGTCACTTCGGGCGATCACGGCGTTTCACGTCGTGGAGCATCTCCCGACCGAGTTGTTGCTGGAGTTCTTGAACGAGTCGCTCCGCGTGCTCGAACCCAACGGCCTGCTCATCTTGGAGACGCCAAACCCGGAAAACCTGATAGTTGCGGCATGCACCTTCTACCTCGACCCGACGCACCTGCACCCGCTACCGCCCTTGCTGCTCGAGTTTTTCGTGCGCTCCCGCGGCTTCGGGGAAACGCGCATCGAGTTCAAGAACCCGGCGATCGCGGCGCAGATCGCGATGCCGTCGTCGGCGAATCCTTGGTACAAAGAAGTTGCACCGATCGTCAATACCTTGAATGAGCGCTTCTTCGGCAGTCAGGACTACGCCGTGATCGCCCGCCGCTCTTGATCGGCACCTCCTCCGAGGGCGGTCGCGCACACGATGAGCTTTCAGCTGCACCGGCTGACCTCACGACCACTGGACTCGGTGTAAATGCGATCGCCAGCTTGTCGTCAACCACTGGGCTCTCCGAGGCAGCTCGACGTACGATCAGCGCCCTTCTTGCCGCAGGAATCAAGGTCTCGCTCGAGGACTATGACTACGGTGCCCCGCGAGAAGCTAATCGCTTCCCGCCCTCGTTCTCCTTCTTGCCGACGGGTCGCCCCTTCGACATCGACCTTTGCTTTCTCAATATCAACGAGATCGCGCTCGTTCCCGAAAAGTACCTGCGGGCTACCCGCCCCCGATACGTGATCGGGTCGTGGTTCTGGGAGCTCCCGGCCGTCCCCGGCCGTTTCCAATCTCAGATCCGTCGAGTCGACGAGATCTGGACGGCTTCGCGATTCGTTCGAGACGTGTTCCAGCACTACACGGACCGCCCGGTGCGTGTGCTTCCGTGCGTCGTCGAGCCGTCACTCGACGCCTCGCGGACACGCCGGGACTTCGGCATTCCCGCCGGTGCCGTGGTCTGCCTGTTCAGCTTCGACGCGAACTCGACACTCGCAAGAAAAAATCCAAGGGCGGTGATCGAGGCCTTCCGCCGGGCGGTGCCTCGAGCAGCTCGCGGCGATTCAGCAATCCTCGTCATGAAATCCATCAACCTGCACAATTACCCAGAAGCTCGGCACTTCCTCGAACACGACTTGGCGTCGGTAGGCGGCGTGTTCATCGATGACGACCTCACACCCGGGGAGATGGGCGCACTCGTCGCGATGAGTGACATCTACGTCTCCCTCCACAGATCGGAGGGATTCGGTCTAGGCATGGCAGAGGCGATGTACTTCGGGAAAGCCGTCATCGGCACCGCATACTCGGGAAATACGGACTTCATGTCGGCGGCGAATAGCTGCCCCATCGGCTATCGGCTTGTCGAGGTGAGTCCCGCTGAGCTCCGTCTCAATCCCGGCGCCGAAAACGTCTACGAATATGGACAGCTATGGGCAGAGCCAGACATCGACGAAGCATCAACGCGACTGCGATTTCTCATCGCCAATCCTGAGGCTCGGAAGAGAATCGGAGCGCGCGCGAGACGAACGATCGTGGAGCGCTACGGGGCGAGCACGGTCGGACGAACGATGAGCGAAGTGCTGCGCGAAGGGAACATCCTCCGGCTGCCAGAAGTCTCAGCCGCCACTTGACGCGCGCACGACCAAGAAGTCCGTTAGCCGCCCATGCCGACCGGTGATTCGGCCTGCGATAGCACGCTCGTGGGACGCTTTGAGACTTCGCCCATCCGGCACAGATGCTCGAGGTTGCGACGCCGGCAACGACGTCGGAATGACGACTGAGGACCGCGAACTTGACCAACCGGGGTCCGCGGCCGTCGCAGCTGGCCACGATTCTGAGCCTGGCACTACTAGGCCAAAGGGACTTTGGCCGAGAAGACGAGATTCGCACCCGTGCCGTCATCTGCGGAGCCGACGATTCTCTCAGGTTCAAAGCCAACCTCGCGTAGGAGCTGTTGCACGTCACCTCCGAACTCGGTGTAGGCGAGCAGGTCGCCCCCGGCGGGCATGTAGCGAAACGGGCCGGCACCCCGCCCGTGATAGAGCGGAGCGACCTTATGGTCGACGGACCCGTCAGCGTTGATTTCCGCACGCGCGAATGTCATCGGACGGGAAGCGACGACCGGGATCGTGAAGATATGCCGACCGCCAGGCCGCAGGACCCGATAGGTCTCCCGGAGAGCTCGGCGGAAATCAGGGATGTGCTCGAGCGTGTCTGAGGAGAGGACGATGTCGAACGAGTCGTCGACGTAGGTCAGCCGGCATATGTCCTCGTTCCTCGCGCCACCGACAACCTCCCCAAGCCGATCGCTTCCCCGGTACTCCGAGAATGAAAGATTGGGGAGCCGGTCGAGGAACCTTTGAAACGCGCCGACCGAGCCGATCGCGTTGATCTCAGCCACCGCGAGCGACCGGAATGCGGGCTCTTCGACGAGCTCGGAGACCGAGGCCGCCTTGTCGCCGTAAAGGCTGAGGAGAGCGTCCCCGATCCCCCGCACGCGAAGGCTCGAGTTGCAGGCCCGGCAGAAGAGGCTCTCCCTCCGTTGGTATCCGAAAAGTACGGCCGGGTCCTCGACATCGGCGAACTGCTCCGCCGGAATCACCCACGAGTTGAAGGTGAACGTCTCGGTCCCCCCGCACACCGAGCATCGCCCACGTTCGTCGTGCCGACGGTCACTCCGCCGACGGACCCGACGGAGGACCGCTGGTCCGAACCGCTCCTTCACCCCGACGAGGAGTTTCAAGGTCGTCCGCTTTTCGGCGCTCTACCGGTTCGCTCCATATCGACTAGGAGCCTAATTGCCGGACTCCCGGCTCCTCAGGAAGAACGCAGAAGTCGCCTCGGGCACCCACCCGATTTCGAAGAGCGCGGAGGGATCCGCTCGATCGTGCAGCTGCGGCACGGACGGGCCGCGATCGGGCGCGGCCGTAGATTCGACGCCGAGGGCCGAGACCAGCTCCTCGACAGTGCGGAGCTCCCCTGAGCCGATCTGGACGACACCGCGGATTCCGTGCCGGACGACCGACACAATCGCACGCGCGACATCGACTGCGAGGATGAAGTCGTGCTCACTTCCGGGGGAGCGCAGCTCGATCGGCTCGCCCCTTCCGCGTGCGGCGATCGCCTCGGCAACGAGCGCAGGTCGGCCGATCTCGGCGTCGAAGACGTAGTACGGGCGGAGCCAGGTGATCTCCCCCGAGTCGATCGCGGACTGGAGTGCCAGACGGATACTGATCTTCGACGACGTGTACGCATCGAAGGACTCCCCACCCTCATCGAGCGACGTCCCCGTCCCGATGAACCACGCGCCGGACGCCCTGCATGCTTGCGCGAGCTCGATCGAGGCGGCCACCCAGCGGTCGTTGTCCGGAGACGACCGGTACCCTGCAGTGCCGCTCGCCGACCACGCGAGATGGACTACGACGGTCGGGGCGTGCGCTTGGATCAGCGCGCTCGGCACCCCAGCGGACAAGAGATCATCAACCCCTCGGTCGACAAGCACCAGCCGGGCCTCGGGAAGGTCCCACTGTTCGAGCACGTACCGCCCAATCAGCCCGGACGACCCCGTGATCAGAACGCTTGCGGCCACGGTGGCGCCCCACGATCGGTGAGGTGGGTCAGGTATTCGGCAGAGCTCACACCGCTCCCCTTTACGATTGCCCTGTGTGACCGGTGAGAAGGACTCGCCGCCCCTCCCAGAAAGCCGGATCGGGCGGGTTCGTTCTGCTCACGCTCACTCCGTAACCCAAGGCGCCTTCGCGCTCAACCACAGGCGGTAGAAACCGGAGCAGACCATGAACTCGGTAAAGCCGTGCGCAGCGTAAAATTATGCGGCAAAGCATCGGCTTCGCGCCGGCCTCGACCATCGGCTTAGAACGAACCGCGGTCTCTTCGGAGAGCCGGCTCCCGAGACAGTCGGCAAGAATCACGATCTTCATCCCACCGAGCTCTCCCTGCGTGGACACCAGCTCTCGAAACGCTGACTATAACCAAGGGTCATCGGTACGACCGGGAAATCGAGCAGGCGAAGGGAACCGGAGTACTAGGTGCATCTTTGTGTCGCCGAAGGGAGTAGATAGTCGAGATTTGTGGATGAGCCCGACCCGCTGATCTAACCGCAACCACCTCTTCTTGCAGCGAGCTCTATCGGCCAACACCCCTTTCGAGCGCCACACCCAGGCGCAGGAGACCGACGAGCTTCGGACCGTTGAGCGCGCGCCCTCGGTCGTCGGGGGACTCGAGAAGCTCGAGCGCCATCTCGAGCCCGGCAGGCAAGTCATCGCTCTTAGGGGGCGCCGTCTATGGTTTAAGTGTGAGTCGGTTCGCACGCTCCTCTGGGAGACATGGTGGACGCTGAGCCTCTGGTGTCGGTGATCGTGCCCGTCCTCAATGGCGAACGGCACATCGGCGCGTGCATCTCTTCGATCCTCGATCAGAGCTACACAAACCTCGAACTCGTGATCGCGAACAACGCATCCACCGACCGCACCGCAGAGATCATCGCTTCCTTCGACGACGCGAGGATTCGGGTGCTCCCGGACATCACAGAGCGCTTCGACATCCACTCCAACTGGACGCGCGCCGTCGGCTCGGCCCGCGGAGAGTTCGTCAAGATCGTCTGTCACGACGACCTCCTGCTTCCCGAGTGCCTCACGATCCAGGTCGGCCTCCTCCGGGACCACCCAACCGCTGCACTGGTCGCGGGCCGGCGGAAGATTATCAACGACCAGGACAAGGTCGTCATTCCCTCGAGAGGCCTAGGCAACCTGCTCAAAAACGAGAACCCGCGAGTGATCGCAGGGGATCTCCTTGCACGAGAGTGCACGAGGGCGGGTACCAATCTTCTCGGGGAGCCCGCGAACGTGCTCATCCGGACCGCTTCGCTCCCGACGCCGCTCTTCGATCCGCGGTGGAAGTACGGCCTCGACATCGAGTTCTACGTGAGGTGCCTGACGGACCGCGATGCGGTCGTCGACAGTCACACATTGTGCTCCTTCCGGGTGAGCCCGACGCAGATGAGCGCCTCGCTCGCATCGGACCAGGCAAAGGAGCTCCGACTGCTATTCGAGGAAATCGAGCGACGACACCCAGATGTCGTGTCCCACAGCGACGTCCGCATCGGTGCCGCTCGAGCCCGCCTGCTCTCTCAGGCGCGGCGCCTCGTCTACCAGCAGATGCGACTTCAGGCGTACCTCAAGAAGCGCTTCGGACGGACCGAGTGCGTCGGCGCCCGTTCGACCGCGCACGACGCACCGGAGGTCGCGCCAGACTTGATACGCGGCGCAGCAACACCCAATTCTTCAGAGTGACACCGTCCTTGTGATCTACTACGGCGTCTTGTTCAGCCTTCTCACGTCGGCGCGCTTCAACCTAAACAACCCCTGGAGAAGCAGGCGGTCGATCAGGTGGCCGCGATCTCGGCTCGCCAGGCTGGTCGCACGTTAGGAGTTCTGTTGCGGTCCCCCTTCGTTGCAGGTGTTTTTCGCGTAACTACGTTGTGTCCGGACCGGTCACACGAACACGTCGAGTAGCACTCGGTCGCCACGGAGCTCGCAAGATGGGCGGCGAGCCAGACTAGGAGGGGTTTCCTCGAGGGTGCATCCCGGCAGGTTGGCGACGACGATCGTCTCAATGCGGTGGCCAGCTCGGCGCTCCCCGATCACGCTCCGAGATAACCGTCACCTCTAGCGGCCATTCGATTCCGACGGTGGGATCGTCCCAACGAAGCGACCGGGCGCTTTTTGCGACGTACGGCACGCTGATGAGGTACGTCATCATGCTCGCGTCCCGAAGAGTCTGGTAGCCGTGAGCGACGCCTCGTGGGACATGTAGGGCGACTGGCTCACTCGCTAACAGGCGAACTCCAAGCCACTTGCCGTACGTCGGCTCACCTGGACGAAGGTCGACGAGAACATCGAACACCGCTCCGGCGTGGCACCAAAGCGTCTTCGCCTCGGCGTTCGGTTCGACTTGATAGTGCATACCCCGCACGGTGCCGGACCGGTCGTTCGTCACTATCGAGACCTGACACACTTCGGCCTCGACGCCGAAGGAACGCAGGAGGTCGAAATCCACCACGCGCCGAAAATCTCCCCGCTCGTCGCTGTGGAATTCAGTAGTTATGAGATAGACGCCGCGAAAGTCGAGCGCCTCCGCGTTCACGGCCCACCAATAACGGTCATCGCTGGGACAGCGAGCCAGCTGCGAGCGTCGGGCGTCAAGCGTTCAATGATCGCCGCGATCTCTGGTGCAATGTTCCAAGGCAGGACCAGGACGTCGCTTGGATCCGCGCCGGCGAGCTCGTCGGGAGGTACGACGCGGATGTGGCTTCCGGGAAGATACTTCCCCTGCTTCTCGATGCTTCCATCGGCGCAGAGGAGCACCTGGTCAGCAGTGACTCCAGCGGCATTGAGCAGCGTGTTCCCCTTCGCGGCGGCGCCGTAGGCCGCGACTCGGTCTCCTGCTGCTGAGCGCTCGAGCAACCAGGTTGCCAATCCTTCCACTGTGGAATGGCTTCGCTTTGCGAAATCGGTCCACAAGTCGGGCGACAAGAGCCCCGCCGTCGCTTCGTGGGCTATGGCGCGCGCGACGGAACCGTCGTCATGACCCTTTCCTTTCGGAATGATCCAGTAGCGGTAGGAGCCGCCGTGGGTGGGGAGCTCCTCCACTCGGACGAGCTCGAGTCCGAGTGGGGCGACGGCTCGCCGTACCGCGTGCGCCGAAAGGTACGAGAAGTGCTCATGGTAGATCGTGTCGAATTGGGTCTTCTGGAGCAGGTTGAGGAACGACGGGTTTTCCACCGTGATGAGTGTCTCTGGGCCGGCGAGCGCGGCGAGCCCTGCAATGAAATCGTGCAGGTCTGGAACATGGGCCATCACGTTGTTTGCCGCGATGAGTTTCGGATGGCCGACTTCGGAGGCGATCTCGGCCCCGACATCTGCTCCGAGAAAGACCGACCTCGTGTCAATGCCGTCGGCTCGCGCGATTTCGGCGACATTGTCCGCCGGCTCGATACCAAGGGTCCGGACCCCCAGTTGCTGGAAGCAGCGAAGGAGATAACCGTCGTTGCTCGCGACCTCGACCACGAACGAGGAGTCGTCGAGCCCGAGCTCGCCGGTCATCCGCTCGGCGAACGACTGTGCATGGGCGACCCACGAGGTGGAGACCGACGATAGGTAGGGGTAATCGTTCTGAAAAATGCGTTCCGGCAGGACGAATTCGCCGATCTGACCCAGTCCACACTCCGAACACACTGAGAGATGAAGGGGGAAGCACTCCTCTGGGGCATCGGCTGACAGCAGAAACTCGTTCGAGATCGGTTGCTCGCCGAGGTCGAGCACTGAGGTCAACGACTCCGACCCACATCCTCTGCAAACCCGGATTCCTCGATTCGTCAACGATTCACGCATGTTCACGACTACGCCTTTCCACCTGAAACCTGTACTCGTCGAGTTGCTCGCCAGTGAGCTCAGATGCCGACTTACCGGATTGAACTCCCATATACCAGGACAACGTGAGCTCGACTGCCTCTTGCCAGTCGAGCACGCCTGACCAACCAAGGTCCCGCATGGCAAGCGTGGAATCGAGGGTCAAGGTTGCCATTTCGTGGTAGGTCGGTTCAGCCGTGGCCACCCACGGCTGCTCGGGGAGGCTGCCGCCAAGGTCGGTCCAGACCTTTGCCGCAAGTGTGACGATGTCTTGCACGGGAGCGGCGTCTAATTCAGTCGGTCCGAAGTTGTACGACTTCGAGACCTGGAGGTCGGTGGCGAGTGACTCGGCGAACACCAAGTAGCCGCGGAGCGGTTCAAGCACGTGTTGCCATGGCCGTACTCCTGCCGGGTTCCGAAGAACAAGCGTCTCGTCCGCCGACCAAGCACGAACCAAGTCGGGCAACAGACGGTCGAGTGACCAGTCCCCTCCGCCGATGACATTGCCTGCGCGAGCGGTCCCTAGCCGAGTGCCAGTCGAGGGCCAGGCGGCGACCACGAGTTCGGCGGCTGCCTTGCTGGCGGCATACGGATCGAGACCCCCAAGAAAACTTTGCTCAGAGAACGGCGTGGACTGTCGCGGGTCGTACACCTTGTCGGTGGTGATGACGAGACAGGCGATGACGCTAGGTGTCTCGCAAGCGAACCGAACAACGTCGGCAGTGCCTTGGATATTGGAACGAAAGGTGCGATACGGATCGCTGTAGCCGACCACGACGAGCGACTGGGCAGCGAGATGAAGCACAACTTCGGGCGCCAACTCCGCTGCTGCTTGCTGCCAAAGCTCGGAGGTAATCTCGCCCCGCAGATCATGCACCCGAGCGAGACCCAGCTGCTCCCATAACGACGGCGTCGTGGGAGGTTCGGGAAGCGAGAGACCGATCACCTCAGCGCCAATAGCATCTAGCCAATACGCCAGCCACGAACCTTTGAATCCCGTGTGCCCGGTCAGCAGGACCCGACGACCTCGCCAGAACGTCGGATCCGGAAGATGCTGGCGCGACTCTCCACTCACTGCTGCAACCACGGGGCCTGCCCGGTGGCCCACAGCCGATTTAGCTCGTCTCGGTCGCGCAAGGTGTCCATTGGCTGCCAAAAGCCATCGTGGCGGAAGCAGGCGAGTTGCCCGGCTGCCGCAAGATGCTCGAGGGGCTCCGCCTCCCAGGCAGTGCTGTCACCGGCGATGAGGTCGATTACTGATGGCGATAGCATGAAAAATCCGCCGTTAATCCAAGCGTCCCCCCCCTCCGGTTTCTCCTTGAAGTTGACGACCCGGTCACCCTCGATTTCGAGGGCTCCGAACCGAGCCGGTGGTCGGACGGCGGTCACTGTCGCCAGCGTTCCCTGCTCCTCGTGGAAGGCCTTCAATGCAGTCACATCGATCGGCCCCACCGCGTCGCCGTAGGTCATGGCGAAGACGTCCTCCCCGTCGAGATAGGTAGCGACGCGGGCAATCCTGCCTCCGGTCTGGGTGGTGTCGCCAGTATCGACAAGCGTGACGTTCCATGGCTCGAGTTCGCGGTGATACACCGTGACTTCACCGTTGGACAGGTCGAAGCTCACGTCAGACCCATGGAGCACAAAGTTCGAGAAGTACTCCTTGATTACGTAACCCTTGTACCCGCAGCACACCAGGAAATCGGTGAAACCGTGGGCAGCATAGATCTTCATGATGTGCCAGAGAATCGGCTTGGTACCGATCTCGACCATGGGCTTCGGGCGCACGGAGGTCTCTTCTGAGAGCCTGGTCCCGAGACCGCCGGCAAGGATTACGACCTTCATGCTGGACAGGGCTCCCACGGAACTCGCTAACTAGCGGACGATAAACTCGCTAACCAGCCGACTATAAACCAGCCCCCTCCCGTTGGGCCGGAACTCGGCTTACAGTTGAGTTGGCATCGCGGATGTGGCGGTGCGATGTGGTGCGCGCCTTGCTGCCGTCGGCAATGATTGCGTGTGCACTCGGTTCCTCGACAGCCAGAATCCGCGGCCAGCCGGAAGTTGTCCGTGGCATCTCCCGGCACGCTGGCGATGCACCCCTCGTGATCTACGGAATCGTTCTGTCGTTCGCCGCGTCCGTCTGCTTCAACCTGAACAACCTCATGGAGAAGCGTGCGGTCGATCAGATGGCAAGACTGTCCGTTCGCCGAACGCGGCACATGGTCGTCACGCTTCTGCGATCACCGCTCTGGCTGGGCGGCTTCGCCCTTGGCGTACTCGCGGTAGTGCTGCTCACCCTCGCGTATTCGCTCGTTTCGATCGCGATCGTCCAATCGATCTTCGGAGCGGGAATCGTCCTCCTGGTGCCGGCCTCCCGGCTTTGGCTAGGCGAGCACCTGGGAAAGCGCGAGGTTGGCGGGCTCTGCCTTATCATCTCGGCGGTCGTGCTGGTCTCAGTGTCGCTCGGCAGTTCATCCGCGCCCATCGACTCCCTTTCGTTGCTCCGAGTGATGGTCGTGAGCGGGCTCACGCTTGTGTCCGCGGGGCTCCTCTTCGGGGCGCTCCGCCGATCCTCGACCGACGTCAGCATCGCTTTGGGTGCCTCGTGCGGACTCATCTATGGCGTCGCGTCGATCCAGTCGAAGAGTGCGTCGGTGCTTCTTGAACATCGCGGGCTAGTGCACGGCATTGTCCGGGTTTTAGGGTCGCCCTACCCGTACGCGTTCCTTGTTGCATCACTCCTAGGCCTTGTGGTCTTCCAAGCGAGCCTCCAGCGCGTACGAATCGCGCTCGCGGCGCCAATGGTCAACATCGTCGGCAGCGCCTACACCGTCGGCGTGGGCATGCTCATCTTCGACGAGAGATTGCCCGCGAACCCTGCGCTCGCAAGTCTTCGCCTCGGTGGGTTCGCGGTCGTCCTCGTCGGTACGTGGATCCTCGCCACGGGAAATCCGGTCGTAGAGCGCGCTGCCGCCGTCCTTCCCGACAACGACACTGCCGAGATAGCGCCGAAAGAAGCGCCGCCCCAACTACAGCCAGACCGTCCAGATACGTGCCCGATCGACGGTTCCATCTAGATCCTCGGCTCCACCTTTCTCGAAGCTTTCCATGCGCCAGGTCGAGGTTTCGCGCACCTTCGGCTTCGTAGTAGCCACCTCGACGATCCTTGGCCACCTAGCGGGATCGGAATCACTTTCATCCATCGCTTGACGAAGGCAAGATCTGGTTCGGTCAGGCGGTCGCAGGTAGCCGGCGGAAAGGAATATCCGGACGCTCTGCGTTCATCCTCCCGATACTCGACCGGGCAGAAGCTTGCCTTGCGAAAAGGCCAACTGAGCGCGACGTCGAGGTTCACACCCGGACCTACGTAAAGCGAGAAGGCGCGACGGACCTCGCGTAGCATCAGGTGGAAACTTGAGAAACTCGTGAGTTCGTGCCCAGCATTAGGTGGCTGATGAGGAACCTCGCAGACCATGTCCCGACGTTGCGGAGCGGTTCGTGGGAGGCGTGTTCGTGGCTCTACCGTAGACGAGCTGGGCTCCATCATCGAGGGCCTGATCGAGCGAATAGTGGCCGAAGACCGCCTCGCTGATCCCCTTACAAGTTCCTTCGCTCAGGTTCAGGGCTACCAACTACTTGGGGTCGCTTGGGTCAGCGTGATCACCACATGGGAGCAGATATGCATCGCTGACATCACTCGGTGGAGTCGGGTAAATTGATCGATTCCTTAATGACATAGAGCGGTCGATGCTTGATCTCGCGATAGATCCGGCCGATGTACTCTCCGAGCACGCCGGCGCAGATCAGTTGAATGCCACCGAGGAACAGCAGCACACACATCAGCGACGCGTATCCTGGAATCTGGTCGGCAGGATGGATCAGTTTTCCTGCAATTATCCAACAGATGTAGGTCATGCTCGCCAACGTCACTAATGCTCCGAGTTGGAGGGCGAGCCGTAGCGGGCGCTCCGAAAACCCCGTGATCCCATTCACGGCCAGCCGAAACATCTTTCCCAGGTTGTAGCTCGTGGTCCCGCCGTGTCGGGGATCCCGGATGTAATTGATCGGTACCTGGCGGAACCCGAGCCAAGACACCATCCCGCGCAGATACCTGCTCTCCTCTCTCATTGAACGAAGCGCGAGAACCACCTTGCGATCCATGAGGCGGAAATCACCAGCATCAATCGTCATCGGAGTCTCCGACAGGCGAGACAAAAGGCGGTAAAAGGCTCGGGCGCTGAGCACCTTGAGTGTCGATTCTCCGCGGCGCGCATCACGCACCCCGTAGACAACCTGCGCCCCCGCTCGCCATTCCTCAACCATTCGCGCGATGACCTCAGGGGGATCTTGGAGATCGCTGTCGATGACGACCACCGCATCTCCTGATGTGTGGTCAAGGCCACAAGTAATGGCGACCTGATGCCCGAAGTTGCGAGACAGCTGAATCACCCGCAGCCTCGTGTCCATCGCGGCGGCCTCGCGAAGGTGATCCGGTGACTTGTCGGTACTTCCGTCATCGACGAGCACCATCTCCCAGCCAGCGTCCAGGTCAAGCCCGTCGAGTACGCAGCGACACCTGCGAACGAACTCATCGATGCACTCTTCCTCGTGGTACACGGGCGCGACAACAGAAAGAGTCGGATGCGCGGGCGAGTCCACGACGATGATGGTATTCGAATCTATCTTCTTCGGCGCGGAGTCGATCTCGAAATCCTGCGTCGGCGTGCCCCTAACCGTCGCCCAACAGCGAGTGAGACTGCCTTGGGAACCGGTGTACTTACGCCGCGAGCTCTCGTGATGTTGGCGCCGCCGAGAGAGCAGAGTCTGCATCGATGGCGAGGCCTCCTATCGAGGCTCGGGCGCGGTCGTTCGACTCCGAGCAGAGTTTGGAAGTGTTCCCCGAGGAAGAGCACCGCCCTGGCCGTCGTGTTGACAACGAGGTCCTTGTAGCCCCGTTGTGATCCGAACTTCGGCTAGCCCGATCGCCTACCATCCGGCCGTGGATGAGCGCGTGACCGTCGACTTTGCGTGGCAAGTGGTCGGTGGCGTCAGGCTCGATAGCAACTGTCGCCATTGGTCTTCGATGAATTCGCGTCGTCTGCTGGTACCCGGTGACCTTCCACCAGGTCGCCAACCAACGGTGCTCCAGGAGCTCGTCACCGACACTGTCAGCCTCGGCGGCCCAGAACAGGATGATACTTTTGGGCGATTCTCGAAGCGCTCATCATGGGCACCCGCGCGATGGATGGAACAGCATTGATGCCACCAACTGTGTGCGCGCTGAACGAAGACAGTCGTGACTGCCGCGCGCCGAGCCTGGTCAGTGGTGTCCTCGAACGAGCGTTGTCGGCTCCGGCGCCTTAGGTGACTACTGCAGCGACATTCATAAGTCGCGAGCTTGCGATGCTCACATTTCTCACCCTTGCCGGGTCTGGGCCAGCTACTCTGCTCCGACGTGTGTGTGCATGGCCCGTACGGCTATCGCTCATGCCGGTCGTCGGGTTTTGCACCGCGACGTGTGTTTTCACAACGACAGCATGGTTCTTCCCGGCGTCGTCGACGTGTTGGATATTCCTGATCCTCGCCACGGGATCCTTCGGCCTCGCAGTGTTTCTCACAAGGTCGGACCGAAGAGTCTCGACGGCGGCAGCGGATCCGGTCCTTTCGGGCGCCCACTCCCGACGACGTCGCGTCCTGGTCGGATTTCTGCAATGCGGGATCGTCGCGGTGGTGGTCTCCATTCCCATCGCCCTGATCATGATCGAACAGCATTCTGTCGGCCCAGCGACGTACCAGGTTTACGACACAGACTCATATCTAGCTATGCAGGACGGCCTTCAACACCAGTCGCTCGACGAGGCGCGAGTGACTCATACCGGCAATAAGGACCTCGTCCAGAACCTCTACAGCAGTCTTGCGGATACGTCCCAAGACACTGAAATGTCCCCGGTGGCGGCGAACCTTAATGAACTACTCGGCCTCGATGCCACAGAGACCCAGAGCGCCTACCTCCTCGCCCTCCTCGTCGTCGGGGGGCTCGGGCTATTCGGTGCAATCTGCGTCGCGACTGGAACTGTGTCGTGGTGGGCAATATTCGGGGGCTGCCTTTTCGGCGGTGCATTCTTCATGCAGCTCTACTTCGACGGCAGCGAAGGAGCCATATGTGGGCTGATCACGCTCCTGCCATTGGGTGCTGTTTCCATTGCTGCCGTCAGGGCGAAGCAACGCCACGTTCTCATCGTGCCAGCCATCATTCTCTCCGCACTGTTCGCGCTGTATCCGATCTTCTTGAGTGTCGTGGGCGTAACTACGGGAGCGGCACTCGTCATCGCAACGTTGAAATCGGGAGCGCTGCGGAATCGCTCCTGGCGATCGACAATCAACGCGTCCGCGAGCCTCGTTGCGGTTATCGCGGTCGCTATCGCAATGGACCTGGTGGGCTTCCTGCGGGCGTGGCAGGTGTGGGTCCACGTGCTCAACACGAATTTCGCGAACGTCGGCTTTCCCAATTACCACCTAACGGCGACGGAATTCCCCGGCTGGTTTTTTCAGACGACCGGTTTCTACAGCTTTGCAACGCCGCCGACGCCGATGACCGGCACCATCGCCGCTCTCGTGGTGCCGCTCATCGTGCTCGCGGTTGTTCTACCAGCTGTCCGGCGCAACCCCTTCGCTTGGCTCGTCGTGCCAGCAGTCCTCACAGTCGTCATCGGCGCTCACCACCAAGTCGCCACCGAGTCGTGTTCATACTGCGAGGATCGCAATCTCTTGCCAATGAGCGTCCTTCTCTTCTTCCTCGTAGGACTGGGCGTGGTAATCCTCGCCCTCAAGCGCCCGCTGTTGGCCGTCGCGATCGCCTTACTCGGTGCGGGCTTCATGTCATATGCCGGCTACAACGAGAGCAACCGGTACGCGACGGGTGCGTATCTGCTACCAACATCATTGCGAAGTGTCGTCGAGAAGATTCCCACTCATTCTGGCACCGTCGATTTGGAGGCATTCGACGCGGCGCCAAATGCGCCAGGCGAATTTCCCCTGGCTTATGATCTCGTCTACGAGGCAACAGATCACCAAGTTTCGGCTCCGGCAGACCAACTCGGCGATCCGGGACTGGCTTATGTATATGTGCATCCGCTCAACGGTATCCTGGGCGAAATATTCGACCCAAACTATCGATTCATTCTGACCAGAATCCCATCCGTATCGACTACTCGGATAACCCTCGCGACAGGTCCGGGCATCGCACTTGAGGAGCGCGGGACGGGACTCGACGTGACGGTGGACGGTGGCCTGAGCGTTGCGCAAGCAGATGACTCGGATGGTGTGGCATACGTCGTGGGTCCGGTGAACTTCATCATCTCGGGGACGAGCCGGAGGACACCCTCCGTACTGTTCAGCCTCGCACTCCCGCCGAATCTTCCCCCAAGCGACCTCGCTGCCCTGAGCAGACTCGGGTCGATTGACACGTCCACGGAGACGTTCTCAGGTTGTGTCGGGACCACTTCGGTCGCGACAGTGGACTCCGTGTACGCCCCCCGCGGTATCTCCGGACTCCACATCGGGACGGCAGCCATTCCAGGGAACCTCGGCATTCGTCTGACATCGATGCGGGCAACGGTGGCGAGGTGCTCCCGATAGCTACACGTCGATGAACCGACGGCATAGGCAGCTGGCGCGCAGGTTTCCCCAACCGTTCGGCTTCAGTCGAGGTGCCAGATGCGTTCGCCCGAAATCCAAGCTCAGCCCTTCATGGACGTCGTCGACGCGATCTTGGTCGAGCGCGGGGCACCACCGAAGCAGCGCCACACGGTCTGGCGCACCCTCGAATGCCTGCGCGACGAGCACGCCTGGATCGACAGCGAGGTAACGATCCGGCGCCAGGGGAGGCAGCACCGCGCACCTCCGCCGAGGTTGGTCGGTCGGCACCCCAGGCACGAGAAAAAGTCATCTCGCCATTGAACTAGCGACCGAGGCGTGTGATCGGCCTCGTGTCAACACAGCCGCGTGACACTCCCCCTAGGCTGTGGAGCGACTGTAGTGCGGATGCTTCGAAGAGATGCCGCCGCGAACGGATAGATTCAGTTCACGGACCAGGCAGCTTGTTCGAAGTCAGTCTGTACCGGTGATGCTTCACGAAACTTTTCTTTCCACCGTTTTGGAATCACCAGCTCTGAGAATCTCCATGTGATGCGGTCAGACCAATTGGTACGGCGACGCCATTGCTTCAGGAATACAACGCCGTCGGTGACAGTGTCGATTAATTTCAAGTATCCGTCGATTTGATCGCGGGTCATTTCCTGAAGCGACGAAATCGACAGAGCGAGGTCGACTCGACCCAGGCGCTCAGGTGTCGCTTCGCCGGGAGTGAGAAATGTCAATTCTCGACCGGGGAAGAGCGTTGTGAGATACCAACGCGCTAACGATAGAGCCGGCTCGATGTCGATCACGGTATAACGCGTCGCGGGAAAAACCCCAAGTAGCCCATAGGCCGTCCGTCCGTAGCCCGCGCCGATCTCGAGGATCGACTCTGGCTCGCCGCCGCCGACAGCCCGGCGTATCGCGGCAACCTCGAGCGCTGTGTTGGCCAGGTCCTGGGAAATGGGTGCGCCGCCCATCGTGACGGGCGGGGGGTTACCCAGTGCTGGTTCCCCGAGCCGCATCACGTCTCGGTCCCCTTCGTTCGACGCGTAATCCCAGAGCAACCGGGTGGAGAACGTATAGAGCCAACGTTGCAGACGATTGCCCGGTAATTGGTTCCACGTCACGGCATCGAAGTCTTGATGTTCGCGGGCCGCACCGAGCCAAGAGCGCGGCGAGGTACGGGTGATGAGAAAACGGAAATGACGATTCCACAGAAGTGAATACCATCGCCAAGACCACGTGAAATAGCGGAATGCTTGATGGCGCTTTATGTTCTCTTGGCCAAACTGCTCAAGAAGGTCTTCATGACGTTTACCGAGCCGTTGCCAGAAGACCGATGGTGGTGATTCCATGCTCTGGAACAGTATCGGTCTGGCGCCGATGACGCACCGTTTCTCGGCCCAGGTGCCGCTGTGGATCCGCGGTCCCAACGGAGGCAGTTGGATTCGCGTTCGCGGTGAGGCCGTCAATTCCGCATGTGCGGGATGGTCCTGCCCCCGAACGCGCACGTGGTCCTTCACGGCGCTATCGGGTCGGCGCAGTGCCGCACGGCTACGCGGTGTCGCACTCACCCCACGTCGTCAGCGCGAATGCCCACGAGTTTGACCGTCCGCATCGCGCGAGGCCGAGCGTCACGATCACCCATCGGGAGCGGTGCCATATATCGCGCCGCCCGAGGTGTACCCGTTCCTCGCCCTGCGGCCGACGCTTCTGGGCAACCTCAACGGTGCGGCGTGCTGACCTAGCAGCTGACTCCGCCTGCCACGGCGCCGACCGATGATCCGTGCCTGCAGTAGCACGCTCGGAGGAGCTCCGAGATTCCGCCTATTCGAGCAGCAATGCGCGTGACTACTCGCTGACATAGGCACGGATCCATGAAGTGACTGCCGGCTCGGCGCGAAGCGCAAGATCTCACAGCCGCCCGAGCTCGAACAGTCGCATCGCCATCTTGTTGCCGGCGGTGGCCGCATTGAACTGGCGTCGTATCGTCGCCGCCGCGGCCGCGCCGAGCCGAGTTCGCATCGAGTCATCCTCGAAAAGTGCCCGCATCCATCGCGCAGCCTGGTCGATATCTGGCTCCGCCCAGAGCGACCCGGCCTGGTACACCGTCTCGGCGCCGGGATTCAAGCTGAGCTCGGTGGCATCGACCTCGATCACCTCGTAACCAACGAGCGCAGAATTCTTGGACGAACAGAACTCCATGTTGCCCGAGAACGCTGTCGCGATCACAGGCTTGCCGTAGTACATCGCCTCGGCCATGCCGAGACCGAATCCCTCGGCACGATGCAATGAGACATACATGTCGCAACTCAAAAGAAGCTGCGACATCTGTTCGCCCGTGAACTCGCCGTCGATGAGCAGTCCATCGATCGTCGCCATCTGCTCCTCAATCACCGCCTTGGCGACTTCGAGCTTGGCAAGGTTCTGGGTCTTTAAGACCAGGAGTGGTCGATCCGCTTGTTGTCGAGGGAACGCTCGATGAAATGCTTCGATCACTGCGAGCGGATTCTTGCGAGCGATCGTGGAATTGGCGTCGAAATGGTAGAGCAGCACGCATCGGTCACGTGGCAGCCCGAGCGCGCTGCGGTCCGCCGGCGGGACACGACGCGGCTCGACGATACAGGGCATCACCTCGATGGGAATTCCCACTTGGCCCTGGAAGGACTCCTTGACGAACTCGCTCGCCACCCACACCTCGTCAAGACGACGAAGCTGCGCCGCGAATCGATCGGGCACGTTCGGGAGTTCCCAGTACCACGACCCGATGCGGTAGCGATCTCTCGGCTCGTCCTCCAGATAATCGTCAGAGACGAGTGACATCTCGTGGATGTTCAAAAAGTACAGGTCCGTGTCGTAACAACGCCCCAAAAATGGAGCCATCAGCTGCTCTGACGTGCGATGCGGCGCAGACGATACGCCCGTCTCGAAGTTCTCCGAAGAGACAGCGACACCGGCACCAAGGAGCGCCGCGACCGCGCGGCGACCAGCCTCCGCAAGTCCAGTGGCCGCGGACCAGTTGCCGATGGCGTTCACGCCCGTGGGGTAGCTGCGTGGCAGCTCAGAAGCGTCGTCCCCCGTCATTCCGGGTTGACGCCGTTTGTTCTCGACCCGAGTGCCGGCGATCTCGTCGATCAGACTCACATACTGCTCGGCGACCGCGTCAAATGACGCCTCGAGGCGCACGAACTCGCGTGCTGCCTCGCCAGCGGATCTTGCCCGCGTCAGGTCCTCCGCCAGATACTCGATACGCGCCACGAGTTCACCCCTCTCGTCTTCGGGGTTGACTGACACCAAGAGACAGAACCGACGATCGAAGTCGTGATTTTGCGGAACATCGCTCGCCACCACTACCTTCCCGGCCCCAAATGCACGCATGATCACGGAGCTCGTCTCGCCAGCCGTTGGCCAACGCAATGCGATGACGACATCACATTCGCGTACGACCTGGTCGAACGCGTCGCCCGACAGGTGCGTGAGAACCTCGACCATCTGCCGCATCTGGTTCGCCTCAATGAAGTCGAGGACGTCGTCGAGGTACTCCGGATCATCGACTCGCCCTGCGATGACGAGGCGTATGGCGAGGTCCTCGCGATCGCGAAGCTCTCTAAATGCCGACAGGACTTCGATCAATCGCTTATGCCGAGCGATCCCACCCAACACCGCAAACGTCAGATGATCGGCAGGAGATTGTTCTGCCGGCACGGGGTACGAGCCCAGCCACACGTGTTCTAGGCGTGCGGTTGGCGAACGAAGCGAGAGCTCGTGCTTGGCCCACGGACTGTGAACCACCGTACAAAGCGACGACTCGATGAGGCGCTTGCTCAACAAGAGCTCGAGGCGATTGCGATCCTCCCATCGCTGGTTCCGATCGGGCTTGAAGTCGGCACTGTCGTCGGGCCGGTTCGTGCGGATCTCCTCGTAGTAAAGCGCCGAGTCCCAACCGCCGCAGAGTCCGACGTAGAAATCAACGAGCGACGGATCGTGGAGGACCATCAGCCCGGGTCGGCGAAGCACCGGCGTGTGCATGTAGCCGTGGAATCCGAAGTCGTTGCCGAAGTGGTACACGTCAAGGTCGAACCCCGACGCGTCGTAGTCGCGGGCATCGATCACATCGACCAGGTCCGGCGCCCGCACCTCATCGCGTGACCTTGGAGATACCACGGCCGTGATCTCGAACTTGGACGCCAGCGGCTCGAGCAGGCTGAAGCTGTAGTCCGCGATCCCAGAGGCCTGCGGCGGAAGCGGCGACCACCAGGCGATCCTCCTCACGACGCCGCTCGCGAACAGCTCGGTATCCAGCGATCTTTAGCGATACGGCAAGTCGGAATGCGATCGGGTGTCATCCGAGCGAACTCGGCGATGGGCTAAGCGGCAACGAGGCTCTACGTCCGGCGAGCGACAACTGCATAGTCTTGTGGCCCGAACAAGTAGCGGCGAAGAACGTCCTGTATGGCCTCGAAGTCGGCAGCCCATTCGCTCTTCGGGTCGAGTTCGGGCAACGTGGCAAGCTCCTCGCGCTCGAAGTAACGAACCTCGACATCTGCAAAGCCACGCGATCGAACAAGAAACGACAGCAGCTCCGCCGGCAGCGGGCGCTCGTGCGACGGGTCGAGGTAGAAGCTGTTGGCACCTACTGTCAGGTTCGCGGGATTCGGCGTCTCAAGTAGCAGCAAGCCACCAGGGGCGAGTGCGCGCATCGCGATATCGAGGAATTCGAGCAGAGCCTCAACGTCGAGATGCTCGACCACTTGAATCGCGGTAATTGCCGCCAAGGAGCGCTCTTGGACAGTTCGTAGGTGACGAGCGACATCAGAGACGAGCACGTCGAGCCCTGCCGCCTCCCACTCTGGCGCGTAGGTGGCGTTGACTTCGATTCCGTAGGCAGGAATACCAGCATCTTTCAACATCTCTAGTAGCTCGCCGCGCCCACAGCCGACGTCGAGCACCCGCTTTCCCTCGGGGAGATCTTTAAAATCCTCTGAATACGAGCCGAGCCGCTCCTTTACGAGTGCACTCGATCCCCGGAAGGTCGCCTCTAAGGCGCCGTAGATCGTGTCCATCCGTGAATCAGGACGAATTAGCATCACGTCCGGCTCGGGCAACGTCGATCGCACGCCGTCGAGCATCACGTCGATGCTTCCAAGGCGCTGACGGACCTCGGCGATATCACGCGAATACGCCACGAGCCGGCTCTCGACGAAATTCTGGATCTCGACACGCGAAGAGTCGAAGCGTTGCTCTTCTAGGCGCTGTTCCTCGAGGCGTCGCTCCTCGAAATGCTCGTCGTCCAAGGCTCGTTTGAGAGCTTCAAGATCGACCGCGAGATCAGACATCTGCCGCTGCGTGGCTCCCGCGCTCTGGGTGATCCGCGCGAACGCCTGCTCTTGGGCGAGCTCGATCCGAGTCGATAGCCGCTCACCAGTGAGCGCAAACGCCTCGTGGCGCGTGAGCGTCTTGCTGTGGTGCTCGAGGTCGGAGATGACCGTGTTCATCTTGATCTCGAGCGAGTCGACGCGAGACTGGGTGCGCGTGAGCTGTTCCAGTGCCGCTCGGTTGTAGTCGATCTGGGTGCGCATGACCGGCCAGGTGAGCTTCAACATCAAGCGTTGAACGAACCGCCGCTTCTGACCAGGCCTGAGGTCTGCGAAAAGTCCTGGATCTGACAACTCGGCTCCTTGGTTATCGATTTGCGCCAGCGACACAGGCCCTGGCGCGGCGCTCAGCAGGGCCATGACCACCACGGGATCGGATCGGCGCAGGTAGCTGTACACGGAGAGTAATACGGGCGTCTCGACTCATGAACGGCTCAGCGGACCTGCGACACTTTGCCACCGTAGTCTCGCGACCCACGGAGTCACGACTCAAGCGCTGAAGACAGGGCCTACGCTGCGCGTTTGGTCCACCTGCCACCACGAACCAACGCGATAGTCCGGTGGAGAAAGCGGTTCAGGATCGGGACGCGACGAACCGTTCGGCTACAGCTAATCAATATCTTGTAGCTCGCCTGCTGGTGAACGGCCTCGAGCTGGCCACCTGCAGTGACGAGTGCAGCGGCAACGGCGTCGTAGACCTGAGCAAGGGAATTCCAGCGCCGGTCGAGCTCGTTCGCCCGTCGTTCCGAGTGAAAAAGCGCTACTTCGAGCGCGTAAATCTTCGCCGCCTGCTTTTCTCCCTCGCTCTCGAGACTGCGGATCTCAAGATCGCGCATCTTCTCGATCTCGACGAGCTCCCGAAGGCGTAGTTCCAACTCGGCGAAGTAGACGTCGCGAGCCGCAAGCTCCCGTTCTCGCAATGCGACCGAAGGAAGCGTGGTGACCGTTCCAAGCGTCGGCGACACCGCCTCGAGCCGACGTGGCCCGACGGTAACGGGCTCTGAATTCTGATCAGCGTCGGCATCTCCATTTGACTCGGGCAGCCGCACAGCGACGTCCGAATTCCGGAGGGTCTCGCTCACTCGTGTCCCTTCGTCAAGGTCGATGTTAAGACGCTAGTCATCAACGACGGCCAAATGCTGACATGTCGACTTTCGTTCCATCGCCGACCCTGCTCGGCCAGTAGTTCGCTGTGCTCATCCCAGGCCTTTTGATCCAACAGCAGCTCAGCGACGCGGGCAGCAAATGCACCTTCATCGTCGGCGACAGGAAGCAACCCATCGACATCAGAAGGAATACTTTCCGCTCCGATCGATGTCGAAACCGTGGGAACGCCAAACTGCAACGCCTCTACCGTCTTCAACTTCACCCCTGAACCGTACCTGATAGGCACTATTGCAACGCGGAGCGCGTCGTAAAAGCGCTCGAGATCGGGCACGCGGCCAAGGAACTCAATCGACTCACAAGCGAAGCGGAGAACCTCTTGGGGAGGGTCGTCGCCAGTGACGAGAAGCCTCGCGCCGGGCACCCTCGCGAGCACGAGCGGCCAGACGTGGCGGGCGAACCAACGAAGACCATCGGCATTCGGGGAGTTCCCTCCCGCACTCCATCCGGCGACGAACCCGACGTTCGAGCGTGCCGCGAAGCCCGCGTGGCTCAAGGTGGCCTTGGCGAGCAGCGGCGCGTTAACGACGACTGGCGCCTTCGTAGCGCCTGTCAACAGCTCGGCTTCGTCGGCAGAGATACAGACCACCGCGTCGACCTCCGAGGCGATCGACTCCTCGAGCTCGCGCATCGCCGCGGCCTCCGCCAACAAGGTCTCTTTTATTCGGCCGGTGGCGAGCGCTGACTGCCGCTCGATCCTGCGGAAGTAGAGGGCCTCGGCGTCGTAGATGACCGGGACACCGGGCAGATACGTCCGGATGATCGCCGCAACGCGCTCGTAGTTGTGCGGCCTTGAGATGATCACTGCCGAATACGAGCGGCCACGCTCACGCAGGCTTCCGAGATGATCCTCGAGTGCGACCTCGATCAGCTCCACGTCGGCTGGAAGATGCGCGCTCTCACCTTCTCCGACTCCGAAGGTCGGATAGAGCGCCACGTGGGCGCCAACGAGTAGCTGGAGTTCCGCAATCGTGTCGATCATCCTGGGATAACCGGACCCGAGCGCGGCGTCGGGAATCCTGTCCTCGACGAGGAGCACCCGAATATCTGCCGGGGGAACGCCTGGTGTCGTCACGCTTCGACCTCCCGGTAGCCGCGGGCTCTTCCGAGCACCGCTAGTGCCATCTTCCGACTTGCTTCATCGAGCATCTCGCCGCCGTCTCGAAGTGCTCCGAGAGCCTTATCGGTCGCCGCGTCGTCAAGCGTGCCGAGTATGGCCTCTGCGCGAGCGACGTCTTCACGGCTCGGCGTGAAGACCTCGTTCAAAATCGCCACCTGGTCGGGATGGATCGCCCACTTGCCGTCGAAGCCGAGCACCGCCGCCCGCGTGGCGAGCGCCCGCAGGCCGGCATCGTCGTCGAGCCGAAGATAGGGTCCGTCGAGCGCCAAAATTCCAGCTACCCGGGCGGCGAGCAACACCTTGGACAAGATGAAGTGGAAGTGATCGCCCCCATATGCGCTGACGTCTGCCCCGCCGACGAGCGCCGGCATCCCGAGCGACGCGGAGAGGTCGGCACGCCCAAGTGCGACGGAGTCGACGCGGGCCGAGGCCATGCAGATCTCATCGACGTTCGCCAGTCCGAGCGCGCTCTCGATCAGCACGTCGATACCGATTGACCCAATGGTCAGGCCCGCAGCGAACTCAAGATCGTGCAGAACAAGATCGAGCGCTACGACCTCTGCGGCTGAGTTCGTCTTCGGAAGCGCGATCGCGTCAAGTCGCGTCGCAGATGACGTGACGATGGCGATGAGGTCGCCGATCGTCAAACCAGATGACCAGGCGTTCACGCGGACGGTCACCACGCGGTCCGCGAAGTCGAGCGACGCGAGTGCCCGCGAGGTCACCTCGCGGGCAAGCGCCTTGGCGTTCGCGGCGACGGCATCTTCTAGATCGATCAGCAGTGCGTCAGCGGGAAGTGTCGTCGACTTCTCGACAAAACGCTGGTTGGACCCGGGAAGGGCAAGCATCGAGCGGCGAGGTCTCGCGCGACGTCGATCCTCGTTGGTAGTAGCCGGCATCGATCAGGCCTGAAGATCGTCAGGGACGAGTTGTTCGGTGATCAGCCGCTCAAATCTCTCGGGACGGCCGTCGACGAAGCGCCGACAAAGCGGCAGTCCCTCGACATAACACGAGATGTACGAGCGCCACGTCGGGTCCATCAAGAACTCGATCGACTTCTCCGCCCTGGCAGGTGGTAGAAGACCGAAGTGCGCGATCTCCTTGGCGACCACCTCTGGCGAAGCTCCGTCCTCATGAAGGCGGAACGCCGCATTGGCACGAACCGCTTGTAGCGCCTCACCTGCCTCGGCGACGACGGCGACGACGTCCGCGTCATAAGGGATGCCGAGCGGCACCAGGTGCTCTGCTACCAGCTGTTCGGGCCGCTTGCCCATCACGACCTCGAGCCCGAGATCGGCGAGTCCTTCGGCCAAGAGGCACTGTGGGGTGCCGACTAAGAAGATCGACTCCTCATAGAAGTGGCGGCGGCGGACGAGCCCCACCTCTTTTCGGGTGTGCTCGGTGTGGTGCCCCGGATAGGCCTCGTGGGCGACGAGGTGCGCGAGTGAGCTCGACAGCACCGGAAGATCGGTATTGATCGCGACTTTGCTCGTTAACTCGCCGAGGTAGTAGTTAAAGCCGCTCCAGGGCTTGTTGGTCACCAGGTCGAACTCGACCGACTCGCCATCTGGCAGGCCAAAAGCGGCGTAGGTGCGCGCCCGCAGATCCTCTGCGAGGGAGGCGATCGCTGGTCGGAGCAGCTCCGGCGGCACGGCAAGCGACTCACGCCAAGCGATCAGGCGCTCCGCGAGCGGCCCGGATCCGGGCACCACCGACTCCAGGTTCTTGTGCGCCTCGAGGATCTCCTCTTCTGGAAAGCGCGTCGGGCGCACGCCGTAACAAGCAGCAACCTCATCGGCGTAACCAATCGCCTCGCCGCTAAGGATTCGGGCGCTCGTCAGCAGTCCGATCGTCTGGGCGCGAAGCCACCTCCGACGCCGGGCATCCTCGCCCTCGACGGGTTGCCCGGCGTCGGCCATCGGTGAGCCGAGCGGCTCGCCGGCGTCAAGGGCGGCGAGCAGGGACCGCACGTCGCGCTGCAACACGTCGGGACCAACCATCGGAGCGGTCGCGGCAAAGGCGGCGAGCGCCGGCGGACCGTAGTACGCGTCGACGAATCCGTCGATATGGCGACCAAGAGCAAGTCCGAGCTCGATGTATCGGGTTACGAGCCCGCCGGTGGAAGTCGAGGGAGCCACGCACGAGAGGCTACCGTTTTGCCCCGCTCGGACCTCGGCAGGGCCGCTACTGCTGTCGGGCGAACCCGAGAAGCTCAGAAGGTGCCCGGCACTCGGCTCGGCGAAGCGCGAGCTGCGGAACCGCCCGTCCTCGCGGCCCGACCACAGCAGCTACCCGCTCGGCCTCGAGGAAGGCCACGTGCCGATGGTGCCGAGTCGAGCGCACGCCTCCGCTCCCACGAAGGAGGGCGAAGTCGTCATCCTCGTCGTCTTCGAGGTCGAAACCGGCGAGTGCCGTCGCATCTGTCGAGACGGTCCGGTCCACGATCTCGGCGAACAGCTCAGCAGGCAACACCCGGCCGACACCGGTTGTGACCCAACAGGGCACATCCGCCATGCTCGCGGCAGTCGCGAGCACTTTTTGGTCCCGGTCGACGAGAAATCCGGATGGCCCGGCGGCGAGCGCCTCGAGCACCAGCAGATGAGGTCCCTCGCCCATCATCTCGGCGCCCTCGACATCGAAGTCGCGCGCATCGATCCCGATGACGTCAGCCACCCTGCTCAGCCGTCGGAGGACCTCGTTTAAGCGGTACGGCATACCAACGACGGTGACCGACAGATCAGGACGCAGGTTCAACGCAGCTGCGAGACCTGCCTTGGCTGGAATCACCACGGAAGCACCGCCTGGAAAACTGGCAGCGAGCTCCTCTGCCGTCGGGTCGTCCGCGAGTGCTTCGATCGCGGCATAGGCCGCATCGAAGGGTTCATCGGCGACGATCACCTTCGCGGCGACCCACCACAACGGGCCGCAACTCGGGTGCGCCTCGATCAGCCGCCGACAGGCAGGGACGAGGGCCTGCGCCTCGTAGGTGAGCGATCCGAGTGCCTCCGCCGCTTCTTGCGCGAGTAGGACCGGATCGACGTCGCCGGCGCGGGCGACGTGACGAAGCCTCTCGATCGGATGCACGATGCCGACGCTACCGGCGCGCGTGGCACCTGTGGCGCCTGTGCAGCAGTTTGGCCCAGAAAACACAGAAAACTCGGCCCTACTTGCGATCACAAGGTCCCACCACTACCGTCGCTCGGATCGTGCAACTCCCCGATCTGCCCGTACGGGCCAGGCGAGCAGTCCGAAGCCAGCGCGCAGTCGCCCCTCGGGTCGCGACATGCTTCGCGCTCTCCATCCTTGGATGGATGGCCGTCCCGACGAGCCCGAGCGATGCCACGTCGAGTACGACGCTTCGTGCCGAGGCGGTTCATCTCGCCGGCGAGATCGACACCTTGAACACCAAGATCGAGATCCTGTCCGAGGAGTACGACCAGGCGTCTGGACATCTGAGCGTGATCCGCCATCAGCTCGCCGGTGACGAGCACGCGATCACGATTGCACAGTCGAACGTCACCCTCGACACGGCAAAGCTGACGAATCAAGCAGTGAACGCCTACGTCAACGCCGGAGCCGAGACCGCGTTCTCTGCGGTGATCTCAAAGAGCGGCAACTCCTTGCCGCTGCAGCAGACCTACCTCGCGGTGGCTTCGGGAAACCTCTCGAGCGATGTCACGACACTCGAGAACTCCAAGTACGCACTGCACGAGCGCGGACTCGCGCTCTCGAGCGAGGAAGCACAAGCTGCTGCCACAACGGCGACGCTGGCCGCTGCCCAGTCCAACGCCGCCAACCTTGCGAGTCAGCTGAGGTCGACGCTCGATGGAGTGAACGGTCAGCTCGCGACCGCCGTTGCCGCACAAGAGGCGGCACAACAAGAGGCTGCGAACCAGGCTGCCGCTGCGGAAGCGGTCCAGGCGAGCGTGGCGACGCCGCCTCCCGTCGTTGCACCTGCGCCAACGACAGCTGGTAGCTCAACAAGTGGCGCGAGCGCTATTCATGCAGCCGAGACACAGCTTGGCGTTCCCTACGTCTGGGCCGGTGCGTCACCTGGGGGCTTTGACTGCTCAGGCCTGGCGATGTGGGCATGGGGACAAGCAGGTGTGAGCCTTCCCCACTCCGCCCAGGCGCAGTACGACTCGGTCGAACACGTCAGCCTGAGCGATCTCGAGCCGGGCGACCTGATCTTTTATGCAGATGGTGGGTACATCTACCACGTCGTGATGTACGTAGGCGGGAACGAAGTGATCCAGGCAGAAAATACCGGCACGAACGTCATGTACACCTCGATCCCGCCGGGTCCCTACGGGGCAGGAAGGCCCTAGCCCGACAATACGCGGGCGATCTAGCTCCTCGAGCGACGCGCGATCTCGAGCCCTGGCGCGAACCATGGCGCGAACTCGGCGGTCCGCGCTGCGTCATCGAAGGCCTCAGGCGGCAACAAGCGCCACTCCGCTACCTCGCTCGGGTCCGGGTGGATGATCCCCGCGATGCCGCCGACGAGCACCCAGTCGAACTCATGCTCGATGAGGCCTGAACTCGAGCAACTCGCTCGGTAAGTGAAGTTGCCAACAACTCGCAACTCGCAGGTGATGCCGAGCTCCTCTTTCACGCGCAACTCCGCTGACGTGATCAGATCCTCGCCTGGCTGGGGGTGGCTGCAGCAGCTGTTCGCCCACATCAGCGGGAAGTGGTACTTCGTGGCTGCTCTTCGCTGGATCAACAAGCTGCCGTCGGGCGCGAACAAGAAGACGGAAAAGGCCAGGTGAAGGTGGCCGGGCGGCTGGTGCACCTCCAGCTTGTCGGCGACGCCAACCTCAGTGCCGTCGACGTCGACCAGGACGGCCTGGCTGCGCCCGAACTCTTCAGCCACCTGTCCTCCTCGCTCAAATGGTTCGCCGAATCGTATCGACCCGAGGCGCGGATCTCGGGGATCTAGCCCAGGCGGTGCAAGAGCACCTCGACGCCTCCCGCCGCTAGCTCGGAGCCGGCCGGCGAGCCGTGTTCGATCTCAGGCGGCAAAGCGCGATGAACTCGTTCATATGGCGTTCACAAATCCGATACGACATCGAAATCGAAAGCTGCAAACGTAGGCGGGTGGACCCTGGCGGCCCCCTTATCAGGCTGCCTGGGTCACTGCCCGAAACCATTTGAGACCAACCGTAGGAGTCGTACGTGAGCTACCAAGCTGAGTACATCTGGATCGACGGAACCGAGCCGAGTCCGCTGATGCGTTGCAAGACGAAGATCATGGCGGACGGGAAAGAACCGCCGATCTGGGGATTTGACGGCTCCAGCACGAATCAGGCGCCAGGGAAGGCCTCGGACTGCGTGCTCCAGCCCGTCTTGGTGCTGCCCGACCCGATCCGAGGAGGCAAGAACGTCCTCGTGCTCTGTGAGGTGCAGCTCACCGACTTCACGCCGCACCCTACGAACACTCGCGCGACCTGCGTGGCGGTAGCCGAGCGGTTCAAGGACCAGGAGCCGATGTTCGGCATCGAGCAGGAGTACACCTTCTTCAAGGACGGTCGGCCGCTTGGATGGCCAGAGATCGGCTACCCGGCTCCCCAGGGTCCGTACTACTGCGGCGTCGGCGGCGAGTTCATGGTCGGGCGCGACATCGTCGAGCGCCACACCGCGGCTTGCATCGAGGCGGGCATCGGCATCGAGGGCACGAACGCCGAGGTCATGAAGGGCCAGTGGGAGTTCCAGGTCGGGATACTCGGCGCCCCGGCGGTCGGTGACCACCTGTGGGTCGCGCGATGGCTATTGAACCGCATCTCGGAGGACTACGGCGTCCAGGCGAGCTTCGCGGCGAAGCCGATCCCAGGTGATTGGAACGGAGCGGGAGCGCACACCAACTTCTCAACCAAGGCCATGCGGGCCGATGGAGGCTTCGACGCGATCGTCGCAGGAGCCGAGGCACTCGGCACCCGCGTCGAGGAGCACATCGACGGCTACGGAGCTGACATCAAGAGCCGCCTGACCGGCGCGCACGAGACTGCACCCTGGAACGAGTACAGCTACGGCGTGTCGAACCGAGGTGCATCCGTCCGAATCCCCTGGCAGGTCGACAAGGACAAGAAGGGCTACCTCGAAGACCGTCGTCCAAACGCCAACGCCGACCCCTACACGGTCTCACGTCTCGTGATGGAGACGATCTGCGGAGCTGCAGCGAAGTAGTTCCGGCTCCCTTTGTTACGTCGAACGCACCCAGTGGCCGCTTTGGCCACTGGGTGCGTTCGCTTTTCGGCCTTCGTCGATTCATGACCCGTCGTCTAACCTCTCGCCTCGTGACCGGCCAGATGCCGGAACGGACTTGGGGAGGTCAAGATGCGGTTCGCGACGGTGAGAACGGCTTCGGGCACGAGCGCAGCGCGACTCGACGGGGATGACCTCGTTTTGTTGAAGGCGACCGACGTCGGCGCGCTACTCGCCGAGGGCGATCTCGATCGAGCAGGTCACGACGAGTCCGGCGGCTCGGTCAAGGCAGCAGATGCGGACTTCGCAACGTTGGTGACTCGCCCGTCGAAGGTCTTCTGCGTCGGCCTCAACTATCGGAGCCACATCCTCGAGACCGGCAACACCCTCCCGGAGTACCCGACGCTCTTCGCCAAATTCACCGCGGCGCTGATCGGCGCGCACGACGACATCATCTTGCCGAGCGTCTCACAGCGTGCGGACTGGGAAGTGGAGATCTGCGTCGTGATCGGCTCCCCACTCCGGCATGCGAGTCGCGAGGAAGCACAACTCGGCATCGCCGGCTACACGGTGTTGAACGACATCTCCATTCGCGACTACCAGCGGCGCACGAGCCAGTGGCTCCAAGGCAAGACCTTCGAGAACACCACACCGGTTGGCCCCTACCTCGTCACCGGCGACGAGATCGGCGAAGGCCTCGACCTCGAAGTTCGCTGCGAGGTCGACGGCCAGGTGATGCAGCTCGATCGCACGAGTGAGCTGGTGTTCGGGGCGCTCGACGTGGTGACGTACTGCTCGGACGTCCTCACGCTGCAGCCCGGTGATCTGCTCTCCCTCGGCACGACCGGTGGCGTCGGTGATGCTCGGGACCCGAAGGTCTCCCTCAGGGCGGGTCAGGTAGTTCGCACTTCCATCGAGGGCATCGGCGAGTGCGTCAACACCTGTGTCGACGAAGTCGCCTGATCAACCGCTCGACTTATCGGCTCGCGAGTTCGACGTGAGGTCGTACTGAGGAGATGCCACTCTTTTCCAGTAGGCGGACGCACGCGACGAGCGAAGATATGCCAGAGGCCAGGCTGCGCAAGGCCGAAGCAGCGTCGCAGGCGCGTCTTGACGCGATGCACGCCAGGGTCGAGATCGAGAGCAAGCTCCGCGACATCGGTCAGCTCATCTACGGCGAGCGGACCGGGCGATCAGAGGGGGGTGACGCCGAAGTGATCGACCGCCTCGTGGAGGAGATCCGGGCACTGGAGTTTCCAAGCTGAGGCTCGCAACCAAGCATCTGCTTCGACGATGCCTCAGTAACCCAGCCGGTCGATGACCTCGGTTCGACGCTGCCAGTCGCGTTCGACACGCACGACGAGGTCGAGATAGGTGCCGTCTGGCAACTGCGCCCTCGCGGCCTCGCCGGCAGCTTTCAGCACCGCACCACCGTGGCCGATCACGATTCCTTTTTGCGAGTCGCGCTCGACGAGGATCTCACAGCGCACATAGGGCCACTCCCACTCGACGACCCGGCACGCGATCGAATGCGGCAGCTCCTCTCGTGCCACTCGCAGCAGCTGCTCACGCACGAGCTCGGCGACGAAGACCGGGTCCGGCGTGTCACGCACGACGTCCGCGTCGTAAAAGCGAGGACCAAGCGACAAGCGACCGACGAGGTGGTTCACGAGCTCGGGAACACCCCTGCCGGTCCGCGCCGAGACCGGGAAGAACTCCGAGTCGTCAAGACCGAGCTCCGTCTGGGCGTGTTCGAGCTGTTCGAAGACTTTTTTCGGGTCGACGGCGTCGAGCTTGTTGACGACGACGATCGAATTCTTCGGAAGCCTGGCCGCGACGAAGCGATCGCCCGGACCGATCGGTGAGGATGCCTCGATCACTAACACGTTGACATCAACGTCGGCAAAGGTCGCTGTCGCCGTCGCGTTCAGCCGCGTGCCGAGCTCGGTTCGAGGACGGTGGATGCCGGGCGTGTCGACAAAGACGATCTGATAGCCCTCACCGTTCAAGACGCCCCGGATCGCGGTGCGCGTCGTGTTCGGGTTCCACGACGTGATCGAGACCTTCTCGCCGAGGATCCGGTTCAAAAGCGTCGACTTGCCGACATTTGGTCGACCGACGATCGAGACGAAGCCGGATCGGAAGCCCTCGCTCGGCTCACCTTCATCGTGAGCAGGTGCGCCCGTCGTGGCGTCATCTGAGGTGGCGTTCACTGGATCGCTCACGGACGGCTCTCCTCGGGGGCGACCCCCGCATGTTCTCGGCGGATCAGCCGCACCGTTCGAATCCGACGGGCCTGCACGCGTTCCACGACGAGATCGTAGGGCCCTACCGTGATCCGATCGCCTTCTCTTGGCACCTGCCCGCGAAAGTGAAACGCGAGACCGCCAATGGTGTCCCAGTCCCCTTCGGGAAGATCGACATCGAGGACCTCGTTGACCTCATCGATCGACATCTGACCCGGAATGAGCAGCTCGATGTCTGAGAGCCGCTCGAGGCGTGGCGAGTCGCGATCAGACTCGTCGGCGATCTCGCCGACGAGCTCTTCGATCAGGTCTTCGAGGGTGACGATGCCAGCCGTCACGCCGTACTCGTCGACGACCACAGCCAGATGGAACTGCTCTTGTTGCATCTCTTTTAGGAGTGGCGCGACGCGCTTGGTCTCAGGGACGTAGCGCGGCTCGCGCGCGCGCGTGCTCACCGGCTGGTCGTCGAGATGACTCCAGCTCGCCTTCACGAGGTCGCGGGAGAGCACCACACCGGTAATGTCGTCGACGCTCGTCGCGAACACCGGGATGCGGCTCAGTCCAGAGCTGATCGCCAACTCGAGCACGGCCCGGCACGTCATCGAGCTCTCGACGGCGACAACGTCGGGACGAGGCACCATAACCTCACGAACGATCGTGTCGCCGAACTCGAAGATCGATGTGAGAAGCGCTCGCTCCTCCTCCTCAATGACGTCGGCTTCGACCGCGACGCCTGCCATCGCCAATAACTCCGACTCGGTCACGTCAGAGTTTGTCCCGGAGTCGTCGAGAGGGACGACAAAGTCCGTGATGCCTTGCATTAACGACGACACCGCTCGGATCGGCAGGAACTTGATCAACACCGAGACGATCGGGGCGGAGAGCAGTGCCGCGCGGTCGACTCGCTGCACCGCCCAGTTCTTCGGAATCGACTCCGCCACGAGGAAGATCACGAAGATCTCGAAGATGACGCCCGCGGCAACACCGGCGGTGCCGAAGAGCCTGTTCGCCACGAGGCTGACGAGCGAAGCGGCAACTAATTGACAGATCATCACGAGAAGCAGGACCGGCCCGAGAAAGTTCTGCGGGTTGTCGACGAGGCGCTCAAGTGAACGAGCCGAACGACGGCCGTCCTCGACGAGCGACCGCGCTCTGGCCTTGGTGATGCTCACGAGACTGGTCTCGGCGATCGCCAGAAGTCCCGAACATGCGACGAGTACGACGACGGCAACGAGCATCACCGCCTGAGCCGCCCCGAAGCTGGCAGCTATCACGGCGTCTCGGGCTTGTTGTCACGGTGGTGAAGCTTGAGCAACTCTTGCTCACGTGCCTCCATGATCTCGGCCTCGTCGTCGATCTCGTGGTCCATGCCGAGGAGGTGCAAGATCCCGTGCACCAACAACAGCGCCAGCTCGTCTTCGTAGGTCCCGGCGTGTTCGGGCGCATTGCGGAATGCGACCTCTGGGCAGATCACGATGTCGCCGAGCAACACTGGGGCGTCGTCGAGGCTCGGCGGCTCCCAACCGGGACCGGTCCCGCCGGCGTCGGGCATCCGCCCCGAGATGATCACCTCATCTTCGATGGGAAAGGAGAGGACGTCGGTCGGGCCCTCGTGCCCGAGGAAGCGCTCGTTCAGCGCAGCGATCGCGTGTTCGTCGACAAAGAGCACCGACAATTCGGCCTCCCCGCGAACTCCCTGGGAATCGAGCGTCGCCTTGGCGAGCTTGCCAAGGTACGCGACGTCGACCTCGCGGTCGCTCTGCTCATTTGCGGTAAAAACCTCGATCGCCACGACTCAGCCCTGCTTTGGAGGCCCGAATCGATCGTAAGCGGTCACGATGTCTCGCACGATCTGATTCCTCACCACATCCGCCTCGCCGAGGTGGACAAACTCAAGATTGTTGATGCCCTCGAGCACCGGCTGCAGACCGATCAGGCCCGATCGATTGCCGGCAATGTCGATCTGGGTGACGTCGCCAGTGATGACTGCCTTGGTTCCAAAGCCGATCCTCGTGAGAAACATCTTCATCTGCTCCGGCGTGGTGTTCTGCGCCTCATCCAAGATCACGAAGCTCGAGTTCAGCGTTCTGCCACGCATGAACGCGAGCGGCGCGACCTCGATCGTCCCGCGCTCGAGCAGCCGCTGGGTACCCTCTGGCTCCAACATGTCGTAGAGGGCGTCGTAGAGGGGTCGAAGGTAGGGGTCGATCTTGGCCATCAGGTCGCCGGGAAGGAATCCGAGTCGCTCACCTGCCTCTACCGCCGGGCGGGCGAGGATGATCCGGGCAACCTGCTTGGCCTGGAGGGCCTGTACGGCAAGTGCGACCGCGAGGTACGACTTGCCAGTGCCTGCGGGGCCGATGCCGAAGGTGACGACGTTGCGACCGATCGCGTCGACGTAGCGACGCTGGCCGGCGGTCTTTGGGCGAACGGTCCTGCCCCGCGCCGAACGCAGCACCTCCGCCGAGGTGACCTCAGATGGTCGCTCGTCGGCTCGCACCATCTCGATGGTCCTGCCGATGTGATCGGCGTCGAGGCTTAGGCCAGACGAGAGCTGCACGACGAGCTCGTCGAAGACCCTGCCGACCTGGATCGCGTCCTGGCCGTCGATGGTGATCTCGTTTCCCCGGACGCGGATGCGCGTCTCGGCAAACGCCGCTTCGATCAGCCGGAGGAGCTCGTCGCGTTGACCGAGAAGACCAACCATCAGCTCATTGCCGGGAACCTGGATCTTCAACTGGGTGTCGGTCACGATATGTGCCTCACGCTATCAGCGGGCACATACGACCACGGCCAGCCAAACCTATTGCCGATCAACCCGGCGGCCACGAAAGGTCACGGCCGCCGATGAGGTGGAGGTGGAGGTGGCTGACCGTGTTGCCCGCCGCGTCCCCGACATTTGCGACCAGTCGGAAACCGGACTCGGCAATGCCCTCAGCTTGGGCAACCTGATTTGCGAGCTCGAACAGCTCCCCGAGCAGCTGCGCCTCTTCGACGCCCACCTTGGTCGCGTCCTCGACATGACGGCGAGGGATGACGAGCACGTGCGTCGGCCCGACTGGAGCGATATCGCGCATCGCGATCGCTTCGGCGCTCTCGGCCACGATCGTGGCAGGGATCTCCCCTGCAACGATCTTGCAGAAGATGCAGTCAGAGGAGTCAGACGCCATCAAAGGCTCGGTGTCACCGGCTCTGGATACAGGTGGCCGATCGAACCAGGGACGATGCGAGAGGCGTCGACGAATGCACTCACGTCCACCTCTTTGACCCGAATGACCCGTCCGAACTTGTAGGCAACGAGATGGCCCTCATCGATGAACCGGTACAAGGTACGGAGGTTGACACCGAGGAGATCCGATGCTTCCTTGCTGCTGAGCCATTGGTTTTGGATCGCCATCTGCAAGCACCCTACCCACAAACGGGCTAGCCGCAGTCGGGTTTGCCGCATACGCCGACGGAAGTCCTCATGCAAATGACGTGAGAGCAGACCTCGTGCGAAGTCGAAGCGACACCTCGTTGCAGAGCAGTCGACCCCGGAGCGTGAGCATGATGCGATCGTCGCTCACCTGCACGAGGTCGCCGAGAGCGTCAAGATCTTCGGCCGAGAGCGCCGCGCGAGTCACACCTGCGGCAGTGCGGATCCCGAGCTCGAGCGCTTCTGCGGCGCGCCGGCCCTCATCGAGGAAGTCCTCGCTCGCGATCGGGGAGCGGCCCTGGCGGATCCGCTCGAGGTACCGCTCGATGTTCCAGACGTTCGCGAAGCGGTGCCCCGCGACATGGCTGTGCGCGGCACAGCCGAAGCCGAGGTAGTCCTCTTGGCGCCAACACGACTGGTTGTGCCTGCACGCATGCCCGGGCATCGCGTAGTTCGAGATCTCGTACCACTCATAGCCTTTGGCGGCGAGAATCGAGTCGAGCACCTCATATCGAGAAGCCTGTGCATCGTCGTCAGGGTGTCGATCGGGTGTGGCCGCAAGCGGCGTGCCCGGCTCCACGGTGAGTGCGTAGGCACTGATGTGGGGCGGTCTCGGTGACATCTCGAGCACGCCAGAGAGCGTTGCGGCCCAATCGGCCGCAGTTTCTCCAGCTCCTCCGAAGACGAGGTCCACGTTGAAGCTCTCGAATCCCCCCTCCTCGATCAGGTGCAGTGCGCGCTCGACCGAACCGGCGACATGTGGCCGTCCAAGTCCCGAAAGCACATGCGGATGGAGCGACTGCACACCGATGGAGATCCTCGTCACGCCGACCGCCCGAAGCGCCCGCATCAACTCGGGCGTCATCGACTCCGGGTTGCACTCGACCGTGACCTCTGCGAACGGGGCGAGTTCGACTGCGGCGATGAGACGCGAGATGTCCCGAGGGCTGAGCAGTGACGGCGTGCCACCTCCGAGAAAGAGCGTCGAGGCAGGGACGAGTTGGCCATCACACCTGGCGCGTTCGATCTCGACGAGCACGGCGTCGACGTAGTCGCCCATCAACTCCGCCTTGTCGGTCCAAGTCGCAAAGGCACAGTAGTCACAGCGCACCGAACAGAACGGAACGTGCAGATAGACACCGAGTTGCCGCTCGTGGATGGTCGCGCTCACCCGAGCAATCCCGAGCGGGCAGCAACGAGCAACGTCGCTGCGACAAGTGCGGCAGTCTCGGTCCTGAGCACGCCCGAGCCGAGACCTACCCTGGTCGGAATCACTCCGAGCTCACGCTCGGACCAACCGCCCTCTGGGCCAACGAGCACCGTGTGCATCCTCGAGGTGATCGGACCTCCACCTGGCTCGGCAATCGATATCTCGCCATCGGCGTCACCGAGTGTGGCGAGCAATGCTTCCATCGTCGTCGGCACCTCGACAACGGGGAGGTAAAGGCGCCTCGACTGCGCTCCCGCCTCCCGAGCGATGCGGCGGAACCGCTCGGCTCGACGCGGCGCCTCTCCCTCGCTTAGTCGCACGACCGTGCGATCACTAAGGAGCGGAACGATGTCGTCGATCCCGATCTCGGTGAGCTTTTGCACCGTCCACTCTGCACGCTCACCCTTTGGAAGGGCGAATGCCACGCGTCTTGACGGCTCTCGCCAAACGGTGTGAACCTTGCCGCTCACTTCGAGCACCTCGAGCGATGTGGCTTCACCTCTGCGGTTACCTCGCGAGCCTGCTGAGCCCTCGCGGATCACGCACGGCACGAACGCGCCATCTCCGTTCGCGGCGATTACGACTTCTCCGGCACGGAGTCGAAGGACGTGAAGGAGGTGATGGGTGTCATCGTCGCTCGGCCTAGGCGCGACAAGGTCGTCGACGTAGACGAAGCCTGCTGCGCGGCGAAGGAGATCCCCTGCCTCGAGGTCGGTCGGCTCTGCATCAGAGCGCGTCGAGAGGTCCATCTGAACTACGAGCGGCTGGAGCGAATCCTCGAGAAGAGCCCGCCGTGTTGCACGATCTCCTCACCGCGGCTCGCCGCGAACTGCTTGAGTAGGTCCTCTTGTCCCTTTGTCAGATTCGTCGGGGTATCGACGACGAATCTGACGTGCAGATCTCCTCGGCCGCGCCCGCGAACATGTGGGACGCCTTGGCCACGGAGCCGCACCTCACGCCCGGTCTGGGTTCCTGGCGGCACGTTCATCTGCTCGCTCGAGTCGAGCGTCTCGATCTCGACGTCGGTCCCGAGCGCAGCCTGTGCGACGCTCAGGTGGACCGTCGTCAGCAGATCAACGCCACTTCGTTCGAACCGATCGTGCGCGTTGACCTTCAGGTGCACGTAGAGGTCACCCGCTACGCCGCCGCGAAGAGCGGGGGCTCCCTGGCTCGTGATCCGAAGCGTGGTGCCGTTGTCCACGCCTGCGGGCACCTCGACGGTCACGCTCCGATCGACAACCGTGCGGCCGTCGCCATGACAAGTTGGGCAGGGAGACTCGATGAGCTCGCCGATCCCCCTGCAACGTTGACAGGGCATTGCCTGTACCACTTGGCCGAGAATCGACTGCCGGACTCGACGGACCTGACCAGTACCTGCACACTCGAGGCACGTGATCGGTGACGTACCTGGAGCCGCACCGGTTCCAGTGCAGGTGACGCAGGTGGCAAGCCCACGGAAGTCGACCGTTCGTTCCACGCCGAATACCGCCTCTTCGAAGGCGAGTTCCACCACCACCTCGACATCATCGCCGCGCCGCGGTCCGTTCTGCCGCTGGCTGCCGAAGGGATTGCCGAAGAAGGTTTCGAAGATGTCGCCGATACCACCACCGAACATGTCGCCTGGTCCACCCGCGCCAGGTCGGGCGCCCTCTGGGCCGAACATGTCGTAGCGACGTCGGCGCTCGGGATCACGAAGCGTCTCGTACGCGGTGCTCACCTCTTTGAACCTCGCCTCCGATGCCGGGTCGCCGCCGTTGGCGTCGGGATGGAGCTCGCGCGCTAGCGCCCGATAGGCGCGGCGGAGCTCCTCATCGCTGGCGTTCTTCGAGACGCCGAGAAGTTCGTAGTAGTCGGTCGTCATCTCGCCTTAGCCAGCGCTCAGTTGCCTACCGAGGCGCTGACTCACGACTGCGACCGCGGCGAGCGCGTGGGCGTAGTTCATCCTGGTGGGGCCGAGCACGCCGATCGCGCCGACCACCTCGTTGCCGACCGTGTAGGGCGCAACGACGATCGAGCACTCTGCGAGCGAGGCAACGCCGGTCTCTCCGCCTATCGCGACCGAGTGCTCACGCGTCAAGGCATCAGAGAGCAGCGAGACGACGACGAGGGACTGCTCGAGGATCGAAAGGACCTCGCGAACGGTGTTGACCGCCTCGAACTGCTCGGCCATGCGAGCGGTTCCACCGACGTAGACGTCGTTCGGCTCAGGTCTCGCCATCGTGCTTCCTGCCATCGCCTGGCCGCACACGCCGAGCAGTGCGGCAAGCTCGGGGGCGTCTGGTGGCAGCCGCAGCGGCGTCTGGCCAACCGTGGTGCCGATGAGCTGCTCGCGAAGCGCTGCGTTCGCGCTCTCAACAACGGCATCAGTGACGCTTGGCGCGAGCTCGATGCCGTACTTATCGATCGCCCCGTTCGACAGCACCACCAACAGCAGTCCCGCCTGTTCGGCAAGGCGCGTCACGAGCACGGAGCACACCGTGAGCGTCTCGTGGGTTGGGGCGACGACGACGGCGGCGTAATCGGTGAGGCTCGCGAGCAGCTGCGAGGTGTCGCGGAGCATCCGCTCGAGCTCGCCATGTGCGGCGGCGAAGAACTGGTCGACACGCCGCTCGCCGTCACGGCCGAGCGCGGACGTCTCGTCGAGGTGGTCGACGAAGAAGCGATAGCCGAGGTCGGTCGGGACTCGACCAGCGCTGGTATGGGGGTGGGTGAGGTAGCCCTCTCGCTCGAGCGTGGCCATATCGGCCCGAACCGTCGCTGGGGAGACATCGATCGCGCCGTCTCTAACGACATGCGAAGACCCGACCGGCTGCCCGGTCTCGATGTGCTCGGCCACGACCTTTTTCAGGATGGTGGTCTTCCTGTCGTCGAGCATGGTCTCGCTACCTCGTCAGCATGTCCGTGGCGCGCCAACATGGCGTGCGTTGGCACTCGAGTCTACCGAGTGCCGATGAATGAGGCCGAGAGCGACGCTTACGGCGCCAAAAGGGCGCCTCATGGGGCTGTCGACACGCGCTCGAGCGAACGCGCGACAACTGGCGACGGTCCGATCGCCCATCTCGTGGCCACCGCGAAGCTGCCTGCTGCGGCCAAGATCACCGCACGTCGACCGGGCATGAAGCGCGACGGCGTGATGAGCGCCCGAATCGGCCGAGGAAGCAGGTCAGCCGCCGCCGTCACGATGATCCTCTGGGCAATGGCGTCGCTCGTCGCGGTGCCGATTGGACGGCGGAGGAACTCGAGCGCCTCGTCGGACTGTGCAGATCGGACGAGCTCGGGCAGGATCTGTTCGAGGTAGGTCCGAACCTCACCAAGCGAGGTCGGGACGTTGCTCGCACCGAGCCTCCTTGCGATCTCGGCGACCTCGTCGAAGTACTGGTCCTTTTCCACCCGAAGGAGCGGACGTGGCGAGTAACGCTGAAATCCCGCGAGAAAGCTGCTCACCTCGGTGACGTGGACGAAGGTGAGCAACTCGGGATCGGCCGCTGAGTACGGTCGCCCGTCGGGCGCGATCCCGCGCACGCGGGCGTGCACAGCCACGACCTCGCCGATCAGATCGTCGACGAAGGGCATCGCGCCAAATGTCGTGCCCGCAACGAATCGGGCCGTTCGTTGCAGTCGCCCGAGTGGATCCTCCCGGAAGCGGGAGTGCGCAGCCACACCCGCCATTGCGAGCGGATGCAGCGTCTGGAACATCAGCGCCGCGAAGCCCCCGATCAACATCCCGGGCAAGTCTGCGTGGACCCTCCAGGCCATCGAATCTGGCCCGACCAGCCCAGGGTCGCCGACAGGGCCTGCGTAGTCCTCGATCGCGCCGGGGCTATCGCCGAGGGAGCGGCGGATACCGCCTTCGATCCGCGCCGCGAGACGCGAACGGTAGCGAGGCACCCGCAGGGTTTGAGGGGCGTCGAGCCGATCGTCACTCCGTCGTTCGGCGCCGGGCATCAGTCCTCCAACCGGAGTGCCGAGACGAACGCCTCCTGGGGAACCTCGACCCGGCCGATCGACTTCATCCGCTTCTTACCCTCCTTTTGTTTCTCAAGGAGCTTGTGCTTGCGGGTGATGTCACCTCCGTAGCACTTGGCAAGAACGTCCTTGCGCTTGGCCTTCACCGTCTCGCGAGCGATGATGCGACCGCCGATCGCTGCCTGTATCGGCACGTCGAAGAGCTGACGCGGGATGAGCTCGCGAAGCTTCGCTGCCATCTTCTTCCCGTAGTCGTCGGCCTTCGCGCGGTGCACGATCGAGGAGAACGCATCGACTGGGTGGCCGTTCAACAAGATGTCGACCTTTACGAGGTTCGCGCTCTCCATCCCTGCCTGCTCGTAGTCGAGACTCGCGTAACCCTTGGTCCTGCTCTTTAACTGGTCGAAGAAGTCGATCACGATCTCGGCGAGCGGCACGAGGTAGACGAGCTCGAGCCGATCCGACGAGAGGTACTGCATCTTTTGCTGCACACCTCGCCTGGTCTGGCAGAGATCGATGACCGTGCCGACGTACTCCGCCGGCGTGATGATCGTGAGCCGAAGCACCGGCTCCTCGATGAACTCGATGTTCTGCTGTGGCGGCATCTCGGAGGGGTTCGAGATCACCTCGGCACTCCCGTTCGTCAGGTGCGCGACGTAACCCACCGAAGGGCTGGTAGCGATCATCGACAAGTTGAACTCACGTTCGAGCCGCTCGCGCACGATCTCCATGTGCAACAGGCCGAGGAAGCCACAGCGAAAGCCGAACCCGAGCGCGACGGACGTCTCGGGTTGGTATGTGATGCTGCCATCGTTTAGCTGCAGCTTCTCGAGGGCCTCGCGCAGATCTGGGAACTGGTCGCCGTCGACTGGATAGAGGCCGCAAAAGACCATCGGCTTCGGGTCCCGGTAGCCGGTCAGCGGTTCGGTGGTCGGATGCGCGGCATCGGTCACGGTCTCGCCGACACGCGCCTCGCTGACCTTCTTGATGCCAGCGACGAGATAGCCAACTTCGCCTGGTCCGAGCTCGATCACGTGTCGCTCGACCGGGGTGCGCACGCCGAGCTCTTCGACCTCGTGTGTCGTGCCGGCGTGGAAGAAACGAACCTTGGCGTCTGGGTGCAAGGTCCCGTCGAAGACTCTGATCGCAGAGACGATCCCCCGATACTGGTCGTAGTGCGAGTCGAAGATCAGCGCTCGAAGTGTCTGGCCAGGACGCACCTCCGGGGGTGGGATCCTCGCTACGACGGCATCGAGCAGATCCGCCACGCCCTCACCGGTCTTCGCGGAAATCCGGAGCACCTCCAAGGCGGGTATGCCGAGGACCCGCTCGATCTCTTCTCCGTAACGCTCAGGATCAGCAGCGGGGAGATCGATCTTGTTCAGCGCGGCGACGATCTCGAGGTTGTTCTCGAGCGCCAGGTAGCAGTTGGCGAGCGTCTGGGCTTCGATCCCCTGCGAGGCGTCCACGAGCAGCACGACACCCTCACAGGCCGCCAGACTCCGGCTCACCTCGTAGCCGAAGTCGACGTGACCAGGGGTGTCGATCAGGTGCAGCACGTGGTCGTGCCAGTTGACCCGCACGTTTTGTGCCTTGATCGTGATGCCGCGCTCGCGCTCGATATCCATCGAGTCGAGATACTGGGCGCGCATGTCCCGCGGATCGACGGCGCCGGTCAGCTCGAGGATACGATCCGAGAGGGTTGACTTGCCGTGATCCACATGGCTGATGATCGAGAAGTTCCGGATCCGGTCTGGGTCCACCCCTTCATCGTGCCACCTGAGCGGGCCTCGGCCGGGAACGCCCCCGCTCATCGGGTCGCGCTCTGGCTGCTAACCTCAGCGAGCCGCAACCGAGCAGAGGTCCATAGATGGCGAATATCAAGAGTCAGATCAAGCGCAACCGCCAGTCCGTGGTGCTTCGCGAGAAGAACAAAGCAGTCCGCTCGGAGGTAAGGACCAGGTCGAAGAACGCCCTTCTTGCCGCGCAGACGGGCGCCGAGGATGCCGAAACCGTACTTCGCCTCGCCGTGAAGCGGATAGACAAGGCAGCCGCCAAAGGGATCATGCATCCCAACCAGGCGGCTCGCCGGAAGTCGCGCCTCATGCGGCACACGAACGAAGCAAGCGCCAGCTAACTTCGGCCCACCTTCGACGGTGGGTCCCTAGGACTAGATCGCTATCTTCCGCGGCGGGATCCCTCCGGTCATCGCGGTCAACATCTCGGTCGAGTCGCTCTCCATTCCAAGCGACCACGCGCCAACTCCCGCCGCGCCGAGCCTGGTCGCAAGCGCCACCTTGAGCGCAATCGACGCAGGGTCGTCGAACCACAGCTGATGCCACTTCCCAGCTGAGCGGAAGATCGAATACGGGGTCATCGAAGCCGGATCCCAGAGGATCTTTCGCGGAGTGGCGACGACCGCGTTGTAGGTGACCTGGGTCGGAGATGCGGTCACTGCCTCGGATCCGACTCGGGAGTTGACCGTAGTGAAGTCGAGCCCGTAGAAGGGAACGCCGAGCACCAGTTCGCTCGACGGCGCCACCTTCTCGTACTGGACCAGAGTCTGGACGACGGAGTAGCCGAGGCTCGAGCTTGCGATCGGCGCGTTCGGCGAGGAGTAACCCGAGTTGTCCAGTTGGTAGCCCTCGACGAAGATCCGGTTCACAAGCGGCGCGAGGGCGCGTACATCGAAGAAGTTCGACGACGTCGAGGCGGAGCCGGCGTAGGAGTCGAGCACGATCTCAGCCGAGGCGTCGGTTGCTCGAATGTCGCCGACGAAGGCGCTGACGAAGGCGACAAAGCCCGTCGACTCGGCGGGATTTGAGCCCTCGATGTCGAGGTTCACGCCATTTAGCCCGTCGGCCGTCACGATCGGCAGCACCGCCGCGGCGAGCGTCGATGCGTTCTGTGCGGCGTTAGCCACGAGCGGCGCGATCGTAGTGTCGTCAAAGGCGTTGAGCGACAACAACACGGCATCGCCTGATGCATGCGCGGCGCTGACAAAGGCGACGAACGCCGGCGACTGGAGCGCGGTCGTCTCGTCGCCGCACTCGCCGGGGCTGGCGTCGATCGAGCCGGTCGAAGAGACGCACACACCGGAGTAGATGACCGCGCTCGACGCCGACAACTCCGCCAAGTTGACCGAGCCGAGGTCGAAGTACTGGAGGAAGTTCCATACCTCATGGCTACGAAGAGGCTCTTTGAAGAGCGACGCAGCAACGGTGGGTGCCGGCCGATTTTTCTTCGTCGGTAGCGCCACCGAGAGCAGGTTCTTCGCCTGGCTGACATCTTTGGTCTCGATCTTCAAGAGCCTTTTGGCAGCTTCTTCGGCCGCGCGCTGTTGCAGCTCGGCAGGGGTCAGCTTCGGCTTGGGAGGATTGATGACCGTAAAGACGATCCCGACCCCTACCAATAGCAAAAGGAAGAGCCCGCACACGATGAGCAGGTTCCGAACTTGCCGTGTCATCTACGCGCAGCGTACCCGGGTAGTACCGAGCGGACGTGACAGGTCGCCTCGCGAGACGGTGACGGATTGCCCGACTACCAGCAACCGCGACAGGTCCGAAAGATAAGCTGCGGCCAACGACGGCCTAGGAGAGTGCGATGCACGTCAACGTGGACTACGACCTATGCGATAGCAACGCGATCTGCATGGGGATCGTGCCCGAGGTGTTCGAGGTCCGAGACGACGGCTTCCTCTACATCTTGAACGAGGATCCAGGCGAGGATCTGCGCGCTCGCCTGCAAGAGTCCGTCCGGGCCTGCCCCACCCAGGCGATCTCCATTAGCGAGTGAGCCAACCCCGCGTTCGCTTCGCACCCTCGCCTACTGGTTACTTCCACGTCGGCGGTGCCCGTACGGCACTGTTCAACTGGCTGTTCGCGAAGCGTCTGGGCGGTGTCTTCGTGCTTCGCATCGAAGACACCGATCGGGAGCGAAGTGACGAGACCTGGACGGCTGGAATTCTCGACTCCCTCTCCTGGCTCGGCATCACCTGGGACGAGGGCCCGTACTTTCAATCGGCACGTCGTGGTCTTTACGACGCGGCAACCGACCAGCTGTTCAACTCCGGCCACCTCTACGCCTGCGACTGCACGAGAGAGGCGATCGATGCCCGGACCAAAGGGGCGGCGACTCCTGGCTACGACGGCTACTGCGCCGATCGCGGCTTAGCTCGCGGACCGGGCTCGGCGCTTCGGTTCAGAGTTCCAGACAGCGGCGAGACCGTCGTGCACGACATCGTTCGAGGTGAGGTGGTCTTCGCCAATGAGCTGATCGAGGACTTCATCGTGGTGAAGTCCAACGGAGATCCACTCTTCGTGCTCGCGAACGTCGTCGACGACCGCGACATGGAGATCTCCCACATCATTCGCGCTGACGAGCACCTCCCGACCACCCCGAAGGCGATTCTCATCTGGCAGGCCCTTGGCGGCGTGGCGCTACCGACGTTCGCGCACGTACCGGTGCTGGTGAACGAGAAGCGCCAGAAGCTTTCAAAGCGCCGCGATCGTGTCGCCGTGCAGGACTACCGCGCACTCGGCTACCTTCCAGAGGCCATGGTCAACTATCTCGCGCTCCTCGGCTGGGGTCCAGGCGACGATCGGGAGATCCTCACGGTTGATGAGCTTATTGACGAGTTCCGACTCGAAGACGTGAACCTCTCACCGGCATTCTTTGATGAGAAGCGACTGGCGCACTTCAACGGGCTCTACATCCGCGCCCTCCCGGTCGCTGAGTTCGTCTCGCGTCTCGCGCCGTTCCTCGATGGCGAGACTGCCCCGTGGCCCGACGATCGCCTGGACATGGCGGTTGTCGAAGCGCTTGCTCCGCTTTTACAGGAGCGAATCGCGACGCTCGCCGAGGCGGCGGCGATGCTGGAATTTCTATTCGCCGATCCGTTCGTCCCCGAAGAGGCATCGGTGACCAAGGTGATCACGAACGACCAGTCGGCAAGCGCCATTCTCTTGGAAGCAGCCACGCAGTTCGCTGAGATCGACTGGACGCCGGCGGCGCTGCGGAGCGCAGTCGAATCCATCAGCGACGGACTTGGCCAGCGGCTCGGCAAGACCCAGGGCCCGATTCGGGTTGCGGCGATGGGCCGCTCGGTAGGGCTGCCGTTGTTCGAGTCGCTCGAGGTACTGGGGAGAGCAAGAACTCTGGCGCGCCTGCATGAAGCGCTTCATCGCATCTAACTTGAGCCTCTGATGTTGCTGAGGTGGCCGTTAAAAGTGTTGATGAGGCTGGTGTTGCTCGTCGTGACAGCGGCTGTTGTCTACTTCATCGCCTCGGGCGTACAGGTGGTCCTCGCTGCGAAGGTTCCGATAGGGACCAAGGCACTTCGGCCCGCGGCGACGATCATCGTTCTTGGCAGCTCCGTCGACCAGAACGCACCAAGCGCAGATCTCCTGAATCGCCTCGAGGAAGGGCTCAAGTGCTTCAACGACCATCTGGCACCGACACTCACCGTCACCGGAACCGGCACCGGTGCCAGTGGCGTCGCGTACGTAGAGAAGAGTTGGCTCGAAACAAATGGCGTGACACCGAAGGACATCCAGATCGTGAACAGCGGGAACACCGCGTCCCAACTCCAAGTCGCGGCGAAAGAGATCGGAGCTGGCAAGAAAGCAATCCTCGTCACCGACGCTATGGACGCCTACTGGGTTCGAGCAACCGCCGTTCACTATCGCCTTCGCCCGCAGATAGCGCCGGCTCTTGCCTCGGAGCGGCCCTTCTACGACCAGCTCGGGACGGTGCTATCCCAGGCGAGCGCGGTCGCCGTCGGACGGGTGATCGGGTTCGAGCGAGCCTCGTGGGCCTGACCGGCACACCAGAGAAGCCACTTCAGGCGCCCTGCTAGCATTTTGCAGCACCCATTCGGGGGTGGTGTAATCGGCAACACGACAGGTTCTGGCCCTGTTATTGAGGGTTCGAGTCCTTCCCCCCGAGCTCTGATCACTGCAACGTGACGGCGATAGCTTCCGATTTTCGGGGCTACTGCTGATCACGTTGCGGTTCTCAGGAGTGCAGCACGGCCCCATTGTCTAGCGGCCTAGGACACCACCCTCTCAAGGTGGAAGCACGGGTTCGAATCCCGTTGGGGCTGCAACGCTGGACCAGGTAGATGGCCTAAGAGGCCGACTTCCCAGCTTCATGCCAGGGCATGATGTCCATCCATTGTCCATCTACCGAGCGTTCAAAGAACGCGCAATTTCTGAGGGAACGAGGGTCCGTGGCCGGCTCGCTTCGACAACGTGGCACCGACTCCTGGCACCTTCGGGTGCATGCCGGACGAGACCCAAGACGAACCGCAAGCACTATGTCGAACAGACCGTCCACGGGACCAAGCGTCAGGCGGAACGAGCACTCGCTCAACTCGTTACCGAGACAGAGTCGTTCACTCCCCGGCCGGGGGCCGCCATCGGACTCGATTCTCAAGATCCTTCTCGACGAGTGGCTCGATCACGCTGCACCGGACTTCTCGCCTAAGACGGTGTCAACCACTCGTGGCTATATCGAGACGACGATCAACCCGCTGATCGGCGATCCCTGTCGCGAAGGCAGCGCCGCAGATCTCGACCGGTTCTATCGACATCTTCCGGGGTATACGCGGGCGAGTCGCTGTACACGCGACTGAGTAGGTTCGTTGCATGAGCAGCGACGGCGAGACCTCGACAACCGTGAGCAAGGGACGGCTAGAGGCCTTTAGCGATGGGGTCTTCGCGATCGCCATCACGCTGCTAGTTCTCACCATCGCCCAGCCCAGCAATTACTCGAAGCTGACCCGGCAGTTGCTGGAACGGTGGCCGTCATTGGCCGCGTACGTGGTCAGCTTCCTCGTCCTTGGCATCATGTGGCTCAATCACCACACCATTTTCGCCTTCGTACAACGGGTCGACCACGGGTTCTTCTACCGGAATCTGCTCCTACTGATGACAGTGGCGTTCGTCCCGTATCCCACCGAAGTCTTTGGTGAGGCACTACGCACGGGGGCAGGTGAGCGAACGGCGGCCGTGTTCTACAGCATCGTCATGACCGTCAACGGTCTGGCCTGGTCAGCGCTTTGGCTCCATGCCTCCACCGGACGGCGTCTGCTCAACGACGAGTTCCCGGAGGAACAGCGTCGGAGCTCAACCGTCGGATTCGTCGCCGGAAGCGGTGTCTACCTAGTCTCGATAGGGATCGCTTTCATTAATGCCTACGTGTGCCTAGCTTTCCATGGTGCCCTGGCGTTGTACTACGCGTTCGACCCCATCTCCCGACGTCTCGAGCGCAATCGTTCCGCTTAACCATTCGTGAGCGCGACATGCACCTCAACACCGGGACCGTCCCGCACCGAAGTCGGTCGTGCCATCATCGAACCGTTGTGAGATCGCCGACTAGCTACGAAGAGGATGAATAGGCCGACTGGGATCTGTGGGTCTTAGATCACGGCCTCCGCACTCCACCGAAGCCCTCGAACCGGGTCAAGGTGTCCTCATCGCTCGATGGGCTCGACCGACATTTGGAGCCGTGGTTCTTGTGAAATGGTCTGGGTATCACGAAATCTCGCACGATAACCATCTCATTTCCGTCGTGCAACTCATGACGCGAAGATCGGAAGTGGAAGGCATTCTCAGCTGACGGGCGCTAGTTGGTTTCACTCGCCGCTGCAGCGTCCCGTCATGACCGTCTCGTCGGCTCCCACCTAGCCGATAGTGGAGTCCTTCGAGAGCGTTGGGTCGACCTCGACCGATGCGCTCCACATCACCTCGTCCTCCGTGCCTTGCTTACCGGTTCGGGTGGTATTCAGCCCGCTCGCGAGCTTGTCCATCGCGTCGGCGTCGAGGCGAGAGGCGCGGGGGATCGTCAAGGAGTTGTCTGCATTCTCCTGGCGGATCGACTTCATCCTGAACGGCTCCTCCGGCTCGATGCCGTCGGCCAGGTTCTTCGCCATCTTTAGAAGGCGCCGTCTGATGCCGATGATCTCGCGGTCAGCGGCGACGAGATGCTCCTTCTCGCGCTTCGCGATCGCGCCCCACTGGTGCTCGATCATCATCAAGTCCTGGGTCGGGAAGGGGACGACGCCGGAGTAGTTGAACTGGCGCTGCAGGACAGGGTCATAGCCGTAATCGTTGTCCTTGCGCTGCTTGGACAGATAGGTGCCTGCCTCATGGAGCGGGAAGACGTAGCCACCGTACTTGAAGTCGTAGAGCTCCTTCTCGGTGAAGCCACGGCGAGTCCAACGGAGCCGGTAGTGGTTCTCGTTCTCGTTGTCGAGCGGCACGCGGATGTTCGTGCTGAAAACCCCTGCCCCGGCGAGACCGGCGTTGGGAAAGCACGGCATGACGACGTGAGAAGCCATTACGACCTCTTCGGTCTCGCTCACCTGGCGCGTTCCGGCGTACATCACGCCAATCGGGGTGTCCTCGACTGCCACGATGCGGCTGAGCGGGCGCTGCGGCTTCAGCACCTGGTACTGGTTGGTGGGCCGACCGGTTGCCTGTGCGGCGACGTCAAGGTTCTGGCCGAGCGTCGAGTGGACGAAGCCGCCGTGCGAGGGGTCGTAGTCGCCCTCCATCGCCTGGAGGTAGTTGCAGTTGATCTCGTATCGGGTTACGAAGACGTTTTCCTTGGGCACCTCGGCGATGTAGGGGAACTCCGGCATCGGGGGCTTGCGGTCGTCTGGGCCCATGTAGATCCAGATCATGTTCGCGGCCTCGACCGCCGGGTAGGCGATCGTGTGCATGCGGTTCTTCGCCGTCTCACCGTGGGGGATGTTCGGCATGTCGACGCATTGGCCGTTTACGTCGAACTTCCAGCCGTGGTAGAGGCAACGGATGCCCTCTTCTTCATTTCGTCCGAAGAACATCGGTGCGCCGCGGTGGGGGCAGTAGGCGTCGACGACGCCTGGCTTTCCTTTCGAGTCGCGAAATGCGACCAGGTCTTCACCGAGCATCTTCACGCGGATCGGGTTGCAGTCCGCGCCGGGCAGCTCCTCGGAGAGGCAGGCAGGCAGCCAGTACCTCCGGAAGAGCTCACCCATCGGGGTTCCCCGGTCGGTGTTGGTGATGAGCTCGTTGTCTTCTACGCTCAGCATGCTTCCCCCTCGTTCGCGGTCGTCGTCGCGGCCGAGTCGTCGCAAGACCTGTTGTAACGATCGGTCACAAAGTGGATTTTGTCCACTGTAGGGTTATCGCATAGACGTTGCAAACACGAGCGAGGACGTGAGGAGACGCTCGGGCGTTCGCCTCGAGGGCAAGACAAAGTCAGCGGGCCAAACGGTCGTTACCAGGCTGTTCGCGCACGTTGTCGACACGCCACTTCCCGTCGAGGAACTAATTACCTCGGCTTCTGACCACGCCTCCGTCGTGATGAGCAGCTGGAATAAAAGGTCGCTGAGACTCCCCCCAAGCGAATTCAATATCGAGTACCAGTATCGGATTGAGCTAGTCGAATGGGCGTGTGATCCGCCGCGCGCTCCTGAGTCGATTCGCGCGCCCGGGTAACGCCGGCGCGAGACCTGTCGACTTGGATGCACTCCGACGTTCGGCTGCTACGCCGACGTCGTCACGACAGGAATCATCATGGTTGACGAGTCCGTTCCACCGAAACTTAAGATCGCGTTTCAGCAACGCGCTCAAACAATGAGACTGGGTCATACTCGAACCGATGCCCAAGCGCGTGCGACTTCAAAGAACTACAGGTTGGCGAAAGCCGACCGATGCGGTGGTGGTCGCTCGACCCACCAAATGGGGCAACCCCTATCGAATCGGCATAGACGGGGATCGGCTGTAGTGCGTCGAGAAGTTTCGAGACGCACTCACTCAGGGCCGGTTGGGATTCACCATAATGGATGCTAAGGGTGAACTGGCTGGAAGCGACCTGGCTTGCTGGTGTCCCGAAGGTGGGCCGTGCCATGCAGACGTGCTCATCGACGTCGCGAACAGTTCCTTAGAGCGCGCGCCAGTAGGCGCACGCTGATGGGTCGATGACGAATTGTCGGCCGAACTACCGAGCGGCGACGAGCAGACCTGAGGGCGTCGCGTTGTTGCCGTTCGCGACGGCGATTGCCTGGGCGAGCGCCGCCATCATCAAGGTCGATCGCGCTTGGTTGAGGTCCATCACCGCGAGGGCAGCCACCTTCGGATCGATGCGCCCGGCGTCGCGCTGGATGAGCACGGCCTGTGCGAGATCGAGGCGATGGCTTGGCGTGTCGACGAGCGCGACAGCCTGCTCGAGAATCTCATCGAGGTCCTCGTAGTCGCCCTCGTCGAAGGCCGAACGGGCTCGACCGATTTCCGGTGTTTCGAGCACAGGAAGCGCGAGGTGCAAAGAGACGTCGAGCTCAGGGAGACGGATCACCTCGAAGAGGAGGTCTTCGTACTCCTCGCGATCACTGACGTCGCGGAGCGCGCCAACGACCTCGAAGCGCATCCTCGACAGAACCGCCCGCGGTGAGCTCGCTGCGACACCGTCCCCGGTTCCGAGACAGCACCGCTTCGCCTTAAGGCCGCTCCCGCAGGAGCAGGGTTCGTTCCGTCCCACTTTCGCCATTGCACAACCTCCTGTCCGAATCGTTGCTCGGCCGGAGCGGGAGGTGGTGGATGGATCCACCAGTCGTCGGGGAGGTCCGGACAACATCCGGTTGCGATTCCAACCCGACAACTGATGGAGGTCTCATGCTCGCGCTCAGCGCTGGTGTTATCGATGCCGTTTGGGTGGCATTCGCCGCTCATCTGCCCGAACGACCCGAAAAGCCACACCCGCTTGGCTGTCATCGGCCGAGGGTCTCCGACCGAGCGTGTTTCGAGGCGATCGTGTTCCGGCTCGTCACCGGGTGCTCCTGGGACGTCGCGGGGCGACTCGGCAAGGCCTCGGAGACGACACTTCGCCGCCGCCGGGACGAGTGGCTGGCAGCTGGGGTCTTCGAGCTCCTCGTCACTGAAGCGCTCTCTGGTTATGACCGCATCATCGGGATCGATCTTTCCGAGGTCGCCGTCGATGGATCGATCCACAAGGCGCCCTGTGGTGGAGAGGGAACCGGGCCGAGCCCGGTCGACCGGGGCAAGACCGGCTGGAAGTGGTCGATCGCGACCGACAAGAACGGTGTCCCTATCGGTTGGGTGACCGACGGCGCGAACCGCAACGACTGCGTGTTGCTCCCACCGACGCTCGACGACGTCGCGAGTCGCGGGCTCCTCGGTGAGATCGAGACGCTCCATCTCGACCGGGGATACGACAACGGCGTCGTCCGACGCGAGGTCGAAGACGCCGGCATCACCGATCTCGTCTGTGCGAAACCGCGCCGAGCGGGAACCACTCCGGGAAAACAACGAGCGACAAAGGCGGTCCCGCTCGGATTGCGTTGGCCTGTCGAACGCACGAACTCGTGGCTTTCGAACTTCGGTCAGCTCCGGCGGTCAACGGACCGGTTCGTCGCTCAGCGCCTCGCTGCGTTGGCGCTTGCGATCACCCTCATCATCACCGTGAAGCTTGTGAAGTGGCAGAAACGGTGGTCACCGACGCTCGCCTAATGCCGGGCGCTCTTAACCTCTTCGATCGCAGGCTCAGAGGAGTCTCGCTTGTGCCTGCCGTCGCCATTGTCCATCCCGCTGTCCATCCACTGACCGTTATCCGGTCGATCGCATACCCACTAGTAGGATCTGCACCGGACCTGAGCTGCCACTTAGGACATGCGACCTCAGACGATCGGTCGGAGCGCTCTCTCAAGGTGGAAGCACGGTTCGAATCCCGTTGGGCTGCCACTGC
>DATCDR010000037.1:0-3448 GCA_036510575.1 Acidimicrobiales bacterium
GAGGCGACGAAGCGTCGCAATCACTGGCCAGTTCGGGCAGTGCACGACGCAGTAACGAGGTGGCGACACCGATGGCGGCACGGTTACTGCGATGCGGCGCGACGTGACTGCACAGGCTCGGGGTGACGCGCCATCGCGACCTGTCCCGCTGCTTGCCCTGCACTCTCACGTTGGTCAATCTCTTCTTGATCCATCTCTTCTTGATCCATCTCTTCTTGATCCATCTCTTCTTGATCCATCTCTTCTTGATCCACAAGGCGAAGCTCGCCAGTGAGCGCGGGGAGCCAGAGCGCGACTGGAGCCCGCGAGCCTGCGGCTCTGCGGTGGATCGTCTCTAGTTCAACGCGACGTCCAGTGATCCGCCCGCTTCCACTCTCGATGCCGTAAAAGACACTGGAACGAATTTGCACCGTGATGTCAGGGGCTTCCGGCCACGCCACTGCCCTGCTTCGAGGATCTGCAAGCAGCACCACGAGCACCCGACGTTGACGTGCTCGGGCACCTAGTCGAAGCATCTCGGTACGCGTCATGGCTACTGGGAGCCGAAGCAGCACCACGTCACAGCCCTCAACGAGCGCGCCAATCGCAGTAGCCGCGCGTACGCGCGGCGCAGCCACGATGACAAGACGTTCAAGATCGACACCGAGCTCGACAGCGGCAACCAGGCCGAGATCGGGAGGGCCGACGATCGAACACCACATCCCATCCGTCGTGGCCTTTGCAAGCAGCGCGAAGGCCAAAGATGTCGCACCGAAACCCTCTGCACCAGCGAGCAGCACGGTGCTCCCTCGACGGAGACCATCGACACCAAGAGCTTGCTGAAGCGGCAAAAGGAGCGGGACGAGGTCTTCGCCGGCGACCACCGGCGTGGTCTGTCGCGAGAAGGTGGCAGCGAGGTGATCGCGGGAAAGTTCTGCTGCGCGGGCACGTCGTGTAGCAGTGCCCGAAGAAGTCGTGACGGCCGATTTCACCATCGCGAAACACTACCCGCGATACGAACATATGTTCGTATCGCCTACGCCGAACAGGCCTTTGATGCTCGTCAAGGATCTACCGGCTTGGCGAGTCACCTTTTCGGACCAAAGCCCGCGCCTGTTTGATGATGGGCGCCCGGTCGGGGGCCGGCACCTCAACGAGTTGCACTGGTCGGCGGTCAACATGGTCTCGCCGTCCGAGGCTCGAACGTTCTTCACCCAGTTCGACTGCTCTCCGAACATCGAGATCAGATACCACGAACGCCGATAGCGGACGATCGCCAGAGGTATTCGAACCGGCTGTCCCGCTCCGACGCCCACGGACCTCGAGTACCGACGCGATCGGAAGCAGGCGAGGTAAAGGACCGGCGACGAAGCGGCGATGGATCGCCTCCGCCTCCGAGCTCGGTCTACCCCCTGGATAGAGCACTCTCATTCTCTCAGCCCGGCTCACAGCTGGAATTCTCGGATTTAAGAAGCGCCCGCTGAGGAAGTTGCCTTGCGATTCAAGAACCAACCCACGCCGTACGTGGCGATGCCGGCGAACCACCCGATGCCCATGTCGCTCAGGTCGGCGTTGCTCAAGGTGGATACGTACTGCTCGCCCGTGGCAAAGGCGAAGATCACGAACGCCAAACCGATCGCGGAGATCACGATCCAGGGTCGGACACGGCTGCGAACACTCCGAACCAGTAGGGCGATCGCGCCGAGCAGCACTAGGGAGCCGAAGATGATGTGGAGGAGGATCGTCGGGTGAGTGAGGACGAAACTCCAATTCTTGGAGCGCGATCGTCCCTTTGGAATTGTGATGTCGTAGGACACAAGTCCCACCACGATCACGAGACCTAAAACGAGCCCTCGCGCCAGCATCTTGAACGTCTTGGGCTGCATTCGTCCTGCCTCTGGCTTGCTCTCACCTGACGTAGTCGTACGGTGTACGCATAACCTAGCAGGCCGTGTACCCTTACGCCGGATGCCGCGTCCTCGCTCCCTTGACCACGACGCAATCGCGGGGGCCGCTCTCGCCATCGTCGATCGAGACGGCCTCGCAGCGCTCTCGATGCGCTCTGTGGCCGCTGAGCTGGGCGTGGGTACGATGTCGCTCTATCGCTACGTCGCTGGGCGAGAGGAAGTCGAGCGCCTCATTGTTGACCGCGTCTTCCTCGCCGCACATATCCCAATCGCCAAGACGGCGAGCTGGGATCGTCAAGTCATCGTGCTCTGCGAAGCCCTGCGTGCGGCGATCGCAGGGCATCCTGCGATTATTCCGTTACTCCTCGTCCGCTTTGCCGCTTCGCCCGGAGCATGGCATTGGCTTGAGGCGTTGCTCAGCGCGCTGAGCCGCGCTGGATTTGACGCGAGGCACCGAGCCGTAGCGGTCCGAACCCTGCAGGCATATGTGATCGGAGTCGTACAGAGCGAGTACCTCAATTCGCTGACCGGAGAAAGTACGGTCGCGCTCGCGTCGATGCCGATCGATGACTTCCCGCTCATCGTTGAGACGGCCCGATCAGCGATGTCCGTTTCGCCAGATCAGGAGTTTGCATTGGGACTCACGATGGTGGTCGACGGGCTACGCGCCAGCCTGAGTGCACGGTGAGGCCGAACCAAGCGACGGGCAGCAACGTAGTTGACTCGTAATTAGGCACGCCGGGTTGGACCGCCTCCCGACTCGACAGGAAGGACGCTCAGGACATGATCCGCTCCTCCCCAAGGGGCGCACTCGGCGGCACACCTGAGGCTCAGATTCTTGGGGAGTCGTCCGCTGGCGCCGTCGACAATTCGACGGGTCTTCACGATCCTCGATCAGCTTTTCGACTCGGCCGTCGACCTCGGACTCATCGCCGCGAGTCCGACCGAGCGAATCCGGCTTCCGAGAGTGACGAGAATGGAGATGCGCTTCTTCACGCCAACGGAGCTTGCGCTCCTCGCGAACATCATCGACGAGCGTTACCACGCGATGGTGCTCACGATGGCATGGGGGGCGACGCTGCGCATCGGCGAAGCCAGCGGTTTGCGTCGCTCCGACATCGATATTGTCGCCGGGACGACTCGAGTCGCGAACAATGTCGTCGAAGTAGCGGGCAAGCTCCACGAGGGACTGCCGAAGACCGCGGCCGCTCGACGAGTGATGCGCTTGCCGGCGTCCTTGATTGACGATCTCGCAGAGCATCTCGATCGACTCCGGAGCGACGTACGTCTTCGCCACTCCTGAAGGTGACGTGCTCCACGCCGAGGATTGGCGGACGGCGTATTGGCGACCCGCGGTCGAGCGAGCGGGTCTTGCTCCCCTTCGCCCTCACGATCTGAAGCACAGCGGAGTGGCATTCCTGCTGCAGCCAGTGTCGACCCAAGGAGATCGCACGACGAGCTGAGCACTCGAGTGTGGCGTTCCCCAACGACCGCTACGGCAACCTATTCCCGGAGGCGGACACGATGGCGACGGCCAAGCTCGACGTGATCCGCACTACCGG